>JAQXHB010000047.1 GCA_029007015.1 Bacillota bacterium
CGACTGCAAGGATAAATGGGTATCGCAGTTGGCCGGACTGAGCCTTAGAAATGTGGCCGTTACAGTGACGCGCGGCGACAAGCAGTTATACACCGATTTTGGTGAGATGCTGTTCACGCACACCGGAGTCAGCGGGCCCACTGTGCTCAGCGCGTCGGCGCATATTGACAACTGCGACCGATGCACACTGCACATCGACCTCAAACCGGCTTTGACACACGAAGTGCTTGAGACGAGGGTCATGCGCGATTTTGATAAATACAAAAACCGTAATTTGCCAAACGCCTTGCATGAACTGCTGCCGCGCAGTATGATTGATGTGTTTGTCGGCTTAAGCGGCATTGACCCGACGCGCAAGATAAACGGCATCACCCGCGCGGAGCGTGCGGCATTGGTCAAACTGATGAAGGATTTTACCCTTGAGATTAGCGGCTTTAGGCCGATTGATGAAGCCATAATCACACGCGGCGGAGTCAGCACGCGCGAGATTGACCCCAAAACCATGCACTCAAAGTTGATGGACGGTCTGTCGTTTGCCGGTGAGGTTATTGATGTTGACGCATATACAGGCGGTTTTAATTTGCAGATTGCATTTGCGACCGGACTGGTCGCCGGCAGTTCAATATAACGGAGGTAAATATCATGATTAACATTGCTATAGACGGCCCGGCCGGTGCAGGCAAGAGTACCATTTCAAAGAGGCTTGCGGCTCAACTGGGATATATTTATGTTGATACGGGCGCGCTCTACCGCGCGGTGGGGCTATATATGTTGCGCGTCGGCGTAGATATTGACAGAGCAGATGATGTGTCCGCTCGCCTTGACGGCGTGGATGTAAAACTGCAATATATCGACGGCACTCAGCATGTTCTGCTGTGCGGCGAGGATGTCAGCGATGATATCCGCTTGCCTGAGGTGTCGATGACGGCATCAAAGGTGTCGGCCATTCCGGCGGTGCGTGCCTTTTTATTTGATTTGCAGCGCAGCATTGCAAAGGATAATAATGTAGTGATGGATGGCCGCGATATCGGCACCGTTGTACTGCCCGATGCACAGATTAAAATATTCCTCACCGCATCGGCTGAGGAGCGCGCACGCCGCCGCTGTAAAGAATTAACCGAAAAGGGCCAAAATGTCAGTTATGATGATGTACTGCGCGATATAATCGATCGCGATTATGCAGACAGTCACCGCGAAATTGCGCCGCTCAAGCAGGCTGCTGACGCTGAACTCATCGACACAAGCAACCTCGACTTGGAGCAGTCGGTTGAATGTTTGCTTAACTTTGTCAGCAAAAGGATAGGTGAAAATGAATAGCCGTTTTCGCCGTTCTGCCGCATTTATTCTTGCGATATGTTTGGCGTTTTGTTCGTGCAGTGCGGTCACCGAAACGGCAGACCGCCTGACCGAAGCCATCGGTTTGCTGACCGGCAAAGCGGACAAGCCCGACTGGCTGGTCGAGGCGGAGCAGTTTGATGACTATGCCGTGCCGATTGAGTTTTACGGAAACTATGCGGGTGATAACTGCCTGCTCGGCAAGAGCGGCGTGCTGTATGAGCGGCTGACCGATGAGCAGAAAACGGCTTATGACGCCATGCAAACGGCCGCGCAGACACTCAATCCGACCGCCTTTTCGGTGGGGAAATGCACCGACACCGATGTGGCCATCGCCTTCAACGCTCTGCTGTGCGATATGCCTGAACTGTTTTGGTTGGGCTCATCCTACGGCATGGTTAGGTATGGCGGCAATACATATGTTAGATTTGTCGATGACAGTTACGGCTACACCTGCGCCGACAGCGTCGAGCGCGCAGAGATGGCACAGTCACTCACTGCGGCTGTAAATGAATTTTTTGCTCAAACCGATATCAGCGGCCGGTCCGATTATGAGTGCCTGCTGGAAATATATAATTGGATATGCAAAAATATAGTGTACGATTCTGCGGCGGCCGATTCGGTGGGCGATGACAGTCAGAGTGAATATGTCCATTCGTGGAGCGTATACGGCGCGCTGTGCAATGGCACGGCCGTCTGCTCGGGCTATTCAGAGGCTTTTCAGTATATGTGTCGTCTGGTCGGCGTAGAGTGTATTTCGGTGCTGGGCGACGCAGTCGATATTGACGGAAAAAGCGAGGCACATCAGTGGAACGCCGCTAAAATTGACGGTAAATGGTACTATTTTGACCCGACATGGGATTGCTGTGACAGCGGCGCTCTGAAGGTGTCACACATATATTTCGGAATGGGCTATGACCAATTGCTGTCCGACCACACACCGTACGGCGGTCCGGACCAATTGACCGAGGATAACATTTCTTTCGGCAATTTTAATTTGTTTGTGCCGACCGACCGAGCAGATGTTGATTACTTTGAGCAGTACGGCATTGTTATCAAATCGGCCGATGAGGTGTCGACATTTGTAAATAACGAGGCACTTATGAGCGGCCAACCTGTTGAAATAAAGGCCGATTTGGGCAAGCAACTGACCGACAGCGATGTAAAGCAACTTGTCGACCGATTTGTCGGAATGTTTATGAGCCGAAACTCAAAGCGCACTTACCCCACCGGATACCGCATGAATTTTTCAAAAATCGAATACGGCTATATAGGCAAGAATGTTTTTTATATGAAACTTTATAATTGACGGTGACAGTATGAGAAAAATTATTTATCGTATAGCATGGAGCATAGCATGGGTTGTGGCGAAGGTCATTTTTCCCTTCAAAGCCGAGGGCAAAGAAAATATCCCGGCAGAAGGCGGTTTCGTAATGTGTATCAATCACATTTCACTGATAGACCCCGTAATTGTAATGCTGACATGTCCAAGACATGTGCGTTTTGTGGCCAAGGCGGAACTGTTTAAAAACAAACTTTTCGGTGAACTGATGAAAACTTGCGGTGCTTTTCCCATAAACCGCGGCCAAAACGATACCGATGCCATTTCGGTGGCAGAGAGCATTGTAAAGGGCGGCGAACCGCTGGGCATTTTCGTAGAAGGTACGCGTACCAAGTCACCAACCGGTGAGCCGGGCAGACCCAAATCGGGTGCGGCCCTTATAGCATCGGAGACGGGCGCCATGGTCATGCCGGTCGCTGTTGTATATAAGTGCGGTCGACCGCGCCCATTCAGGCGGTGTACGGTGCGTTACGGTCAGCCGTTTGAATTGCGCGCCGATGAGCAGGAAGGTCAGCGCGGCCGCCTGCGCAAAATCACCGGTGAAATATTTGACCGAATTGTAGCACTTTGGAGGCAGGGGATTTAATGGATAAACTGCTTGTGGCCAAGACGGCCGGCTTTTGCTTTGGAGTCAACCGCGCGGTCGAGACGGCCGAAGGACTGGCCGACAGCGGTAAGGCGGTGCGCACTCTCGGCCAGATTATTCATAACGACCAGGCGGTCGCACGGCTTGAAAGCAAGGGCGTGCGCACAATCGACAGTATTGACGACTGGAAGGAGAGCGAGACGCTGGTCATTCGTTCTCACGGCGTGCCCAAGTCGACCGTTCAGCAAATCATTGACCACGGCGGCGAGTGGGTGGACGCCACCTGTCCGTATGTGACCAGTATACACCGCAGGGTTTCCTCCGCAGAGAAGGGCAGTACAGTGCTCATATTTGGTGACAAGGACCATCCTGAGGTCAAAGGAATTGCTGGGTGGTGCTCGGTCGAGTGTCATATTCTCGCTGATGAGAATGAATTGGAGGAGCATTTTCGCACCCATCCCGAATTGGCCTCAAAGCCGGTCATTGCGGTGTGTCAGACAACTTTTAATTCAATCAAATGGAAGAAATGTCAAAAAAGTTTAAAAAAGGTATGTACAAATGCGAAAATTTTTGATACAATATGTAAAGCTACCGCTCTGAGACAACAAGAGGCGGTTGATTTATCGCGTCAGTGCGACCTGATGATCGTTATCGGCGGCCGTCACAGTTCCAACACGGCCAAATTGCGCGACATCTGCGCCGCAGCATGTGAATCAACATATCTTATCGAGACGGCCGATGAACTGCCGCTCGAAAAAATTGCCCATTCGTCCACTGTCGGAGTTACTGCGGGCGCTTCAACACCGCCTGCTATAATAAAGGAGGTTCTGATTATTATGTCAGAGATGCAAAATCCCGTTGAGAACGCTGTTGCCGAGGTTTCAACGGAGGAAACGGTCAAGAAGTCTTTTGATGAAATGACCTTTGAAGAGGCACTGGAGGATTCACTTAGCAACCTTAATACCGATCAACAAGTTCGCGGTGTCGTCCTGGCAGTTGACAACAAGGAAATTCAGGTCGATATCGGTCGTAAATATGCCGGTTTTGTTACTGCAGCCGAGTTTTCTAATGACCCCAATGTTGACCTGACCAAGGAGGTTAAGGTTGGCGACGAACTCGACCTTATCGTCATGCGCACAAACGATGTCGAGGGCACTGTTTCGCTCTCTAAGCGCCGCTTTGACGCCATTGCCGGTTGGAACAAGATTGTCGATGCAAGCGAATCGGGCGATATTCTCGATGGCAAGGTTGTCGATGTCATCCGCGGCGGTATCCTCGTGCTTTGCGAGGGTGTTCGCGTATTTGTTCCCGCATCGCACGCCACACTTACCCGCGTTGAGTCGCTTGACGGTATGAAGGGTCAGGATGTTCGTCTGCGCATTATTGAGATTGGCCGCCGCAACCGCGCTGTCGGCTCCATCCGCAATGTACTCCGCGAGGAGCGCAAGGCCGGTGAGACTAAGTTCTGGGAGAGCGCCGAGGTGGGCAAGACCTATACCGGCACTGTTAAGACCCTTACCAGTTACGGCGCATTTGTTGACCTGGGCGGCGTTGACGGCATGGTTCACATTTCCGAACTGTCGTGGAAGCGCATTAAGCACCCGTCAGAGGTTGTAAATGTCGGTGATACCGTTGAGGTTTACATCAAGGATATCGACACCGAGAAGCATAAGATTTCGCTCGGCTATAAGAAGGACGAGGACAACCCGTGGACAATTTTTGCCAACAATTACAAGGTGGGCGATGTTACAAAGGCCACCGTGGTAAACATGACTGCTTACGGCGCATTTGCCCGCATTATTGACGGCATCGACGGTCTCGTTCACATTTCTCAAATAGCAAACACCCACATTGAGAAGCCGCAGGATGTGCTCAAGGTCGGTCAGGAGGTTGATGTCAAAATTACTGACATTGACTTTGACAAGAAGCGCGTAAGCTTGTCTATCAAGGCTCTGCTCGAGGATGATGCAGAGGTTGAGGCTGAACCTGCTGACGCTGAATAATTAACTGATTTGTGCGCCGGAGGGTAACTTCCGGCGCGCTGATTTATGAGGTGACTGTTATGATACGACACATCGTTATGTTCAAATTTTTGCCCCAGGCTGACGGCCGCACGAAGCGTGAAAATGTACTTGCGACCAAAGATATGCTCGACAGTCTGCCGGCCAAAATCGACCTTATCCGCTCGTCACAGACCTTTGTCGGCGCCGACGGTTCGGCTGATAGTAACTACGATTTACTGCTCATCAGCGACTTTGACAGTTTCGACGAACTGAACGCCTACATCGTACACCCCGACCACAAGGCGGTCGGCGCTTTCATGGGCCCCTTGCGCGAGAGCCGCAGTTGCATTGACATCGAGATGTAATGCGCCTCTTTTCATCTGCTGCATACTTAATTTTACGGACGCAGGCAACCTTGCCGCGTCCGTTTTCCTTTCCCCACTGACCGATTGTGTGTGCTGTGCGCCTACTGTACAACATCTTGCGGTTGATTTTTCGGCTGCCAAGGGATATAATTGTAACAGAACAAATGTTCGTTAAATTATTTTGGGGCGGTTAAAATGAGAACCATTCTCCACAGCGATATGAATAATTTTTACGCGTCGGTCGAGTGCCTTTACAATCCCAAACTGCGCCAAGTGCCCATGGCGGTCGTCGGTGATGTTGAACAGCGTCATGGCATAGTGCTGTCTAAAAACGAAATAGCCAAGAAGTGCGGCGTGCAGACAGGGGAACCGCTGTGGGCTGCGCGTCAGAAGTGCGCTGAAATTCAGTTTGTTCATCCGCATTATGACCGATACTTGATGTACTCGCGTTACTCCCGCGAGATATACGCACGCTTCACCGACCAAATCGAGACAATGGGCCTGGACGAGGCGTGGCTTGATGTGACCGGCAGCGGCGTTTACGGTACCGGTGAGCAGATAGCTGATTTGATACGCGCGACAATGAAGGAGGAGTTGGGGCTCACGGTGTCGGTCGGCGTCAGTTTTAACAAGATATTTGCAAAACTCGGCAGTGACATGAAAAAGCCTGACGCGACCACCGTTATTACCGACAGCAATTACCGCGAAAAGGTCTGGCTTCAGCCTGTCGGAAATCTGTTGTTTTGCGGCCGTGCCACCGTAAAAGCTCTGGCGCGTTATGCCATATTCACCATAGGCGACCTCGCCAATGCCGACGAAAAACTTATCGGCTATGTGCTGGGCAAAAACGGCATCAAACTGCGCAACTACGCCAACGGGCTGGACGGCTCGGCGGTGATGCGCGCGGGCGATATTCCGGCCATGAAATCGGTGGGAAACAGCACGACGCCGCCACGCGATTTGGTGAGCATGGACGATGTGCGCCTGACGCTGTGGGCGCTGTGCGACAAGGTGGCGGCGCGACTGCGACGGTACGGCTTGTGCTGTCGTACGGCGGTGCTGTATATACGCGACTTTCGACTGCAATCATATGAGCGGCAGATGCGCTTGAACTATCCGGTGTGCAACGCGTACGATTTGTTTGGTGCGGCATATGATTTGTTCAGCGGTCATCATGATTTGAGTGAGCGTCCGGTACGCAGTCTCGGTGTGCGTGCTTGTTCATTGTGTGAGCAGGGCGATGTTCAACTTTCCTTCATGCCCGATGTGATGCATTCACAGCGCTCAGAGCAGTTGGAACGCACCGTCGATAAATTGCGCGATCGGTTTGGCCGCGACTGTGTTACGCGCGGTTTGCTTTTGTGCGACCGAGATAAACTTGTCGACAGCCTTATAAATGACAAACTTGAGTCGGAGGATTACTTTTAAGACAAGGCGGAATATACGAAAACAGCCTGACCGAAGCCAGTTTCGGACAGGCTGTTTT
>JAQXHB010000048.1 GCA_029007015.1 Bacillota bacterium
CCTCTGTTGTGGCCGCGTTTGCGGTAAAGACAAAGGACATCATGGTGGCCAACATGACCAGCGCAAGGACAACAGAGAGTAACCTATTGAACCTTATTTTAGTCACTTTAAATCCCCCTTAATAGAAATTTGTGAAATTTGTTAAGTGAATGATGAAAGCCGCAAGGCGCATATACGCCACGACAGACGACCAAACGCAACGCACATCAAACCCCTATCATTGCTGACCCCGGGCAGGTAAACTGCCCCAATTTAGTTGAGAGCGCTGCACGGTGCCATAAACAATGATTTGGTGCGCCGCGCATGCATGCCGCCGGTCGATAGACAGACTATCACCATACAAACCTATACACCTATAATTATAGCTAAAATTTACAATTTGTCAATATTATTTTATTGTAAAATGATTATAATTTTTCGGTTTTTATAATTTTTTTATATGCGATGTGCACAAAGCAGAATAGCGCGCCGCACATGATAACATGCAAAAAAAGCGCGACCTTCGGCCGCGCTTCTTGACAATATTATTCGATGTTTTCGCCCAGTTTGCCGACACTCTCCGCCTTGAGATAGGCGTTGATGAAGCCGTCGATGTCGCCGTCCATGACGGCGCCGATATTGCCCGACTCGAAGCCGGTGCGATGGTCCTTGACCAATGTGTAGGGCATGAACACATAGGAGCGTATCTGAGAGCCCCAGCCGATTTCCTTCTGCACGCCTTTGATGTCCTCGATTTTGTCGAGGTGCTCGCGCTCCTTTATCTCAATCAGTTTGGATTTGAGCATTTTCATGGCGACCTCGCGGTTTTGGTGCTGACTGCGCTCATTCTGACAGGCGACAACGATGCCGGTGGGGATGTGGGTGATGCGGATGGCCGACTCGGTCTTGTTAACATGCTGGCCGCCGGCGCCGCTGGAACGGTAGGTGTCAACCTGCAGGTCGGCGGGGTTGATTTCGACCTCGACATCATCATTTATCTCGGGCATGACCTCGAGCGAGGCAAAGGAGGTATGCCGCCGGCCGGACGAGTCAAACGGCGACACGCGCACCAGACGGTGGACGCCCATTTCACTGCGCATATAGCCGTAGGCATTCTCCCCCTCGATGAGGACAACGGCGCTTTTGAGCCCCGCCTCCTCTCCGTCGAGAAAGTCGACCACCTTATACCTGAAGTTGTGCCGCTCGGCCCAGTGGGTATACATGCGGAACAGCATCTCGCACCAGTCCTGCGCCTCGGTGCCGCCGGCGCCTGCGTGAAAGGTGAGAATGGCGTTGTTGCGGTCGTATGCGCCGGTCAGCAAGGTGGCGAGGCGCTGCTCCTCGATGCCGCCGATGACGCGGTCAACTCCGGCCGTGACCTCGTCAAGCAGGGACAAATCGCCCTCCTCATCGGCCAATTCGATGAGGGTGAGAGTATCGTCAAAGTCGGCTTTGAGGTTGGTATATGTGGCGATGCGTGCGCGAAGCTGGCTGATGCGCTGCAGCACCTTTTGCGAATTTTCAAGGTCGCTCCAGAACTCCTGCTCGCCCGACTGCTGCTCCAGCCGCGCAAGCTCGGCGCGCGCCTCGTCCAGGCCGAGCGCCTCTGCAAGGTCGGCCAATTCGTCGCGGTATGCCTGCAGGCGCAGGCTCTGCTCTTCAAATTGCAACATAATATATGCTCCGTTCTGCCGCTTGGCGGCTTGTTGATATTTTACCCCTTCACGACGGTCAGCGCGACCCAGCCCGATGACTCGTAGCGCCGCTCGACCGCCAGGCCGTGCTCCTCAAGCGCCGCCAACACATCGCCCTCGCGCGTGTCGATGATGCCCGAGCAGATGATGCGCGTGCCGCTGTGCATAAACCGCTCGATAGTGGCGCTCAGGCGGATGATGACATCGGCAACTATATTGGCGCAGATGATGTCGTAGGTGCCGCTGACATTGTCGGTCAGGTCGCCGCAGATAAAACGAGTGCGGTCGGCGGCGCCGTTGATGTCGGCCGTTTGCGCGGCCACGCCGACCGCTATCGGGTCGATGTCGACGCCGACAGCGCTGTCACAGCCGAGCAGGACGCCGGCGACGGCCAAGATTCCACTGCCGCAGCCGATGTCGAGCAGGCTCTCGCCGCCGCTGACCATGCCGTCAAGCGCGGCAAGGCACAGGCGGGTGGTCTCGTGCGTGCCGGTGCCGAAGGCGGCGCCGGGGTCGATGGTCAAAACGGTTCGCCCCTCGGTGTTGTCATACTGCTCCCACGACGGGCAGATGGCCAGACGGCGGCCGATTTCGGTCGGTTTGAAGTACTTGCGCCACTCGTTGGCCCAATCCTGCTCGCGCACGCCCGAAAGGGTGACAGTGTGCTCAACGCCGTTGCGGCGCAGGCCGTCGTCGATATATGCGATGGCCTCCTGCGGATTTTCGTCGGCCGCAATAAAAATGTGCACCGTGGCGGTGGTGCGGTCCTTGGCAATCAGGCTCTCGTCGATAAGGTCGATGTGTGCGATGTCCCACGCGGCCTGCTCCAAGTCGGAGTAATCCTCGATATATATGCCGTACGGTACGGCCATGTTGGCTATGTTTGCGGCAATTTCTACATCAGCGACGGCAACATGCACGCCGATGTCTGTCCAGTCGTTCATAACTTCCCTCACACAAAACAAAAGAGCCGCATGAATTGTGGCTCTTTTGAAGAGTTATTGATATCTGATTAGCGGTTGTTGAGCAGGTCGAACACATCGACATAGTCATTGTCGTTTGCATTGTCGCTGACCATGTCAAGCAGGTCGCCGCTGTTCTTGCCCGGACCGAAGTTGGTGGCAATAACGGTCATGCGCATCTCGTCGGTCATCTCGCTGTCAAGCGACACACCCCAGATGATGTTGGCGTCTTCATTGGCCTTTTGGGCGACGATGTTGGACGCTACCTCGACCTCTTCAAGGCCGATATCGTCAGATGCGGTGATATTGATGATGACGCCGCGCGCGCCCTTCATGTCGGTCTCGATAAGCGGGCTGGTGATGGCCATGTTGGCGGCTATCTCGGCCTTGTCACGGCCGGTGGCGGTGCCGACGCCCATGTGCGCATAGCCGGAGTCCTTCATAACGGCGGTAACATCGGCAAAGTCGAGGTTGACATAGGCCGGAACCTTGATAAGTTCGGACACACTCTGTACGCCCTGACGCAGAACATCGTCGGCGATGATGAAGGCGTTGCGCAGTGTGATTTTCTCCTCGGATACAAACTTGAGACGCTCATTCGGAATGACGATGAGGCTGTCAACATGCTCGCGCAGAGCGGCAATGCCCTTCTCAGCCTGCTCCATGCGGAGTTTGCCCTCAAATGCGAAAGGCTTGGTCACTATGCCGACGGTCAGAATGTCCATATCCTTGGCAATCTGAGCAACAACGGGAGCAGCGCCGGTGCCGGTGCCGCCGCCCATACCGGCGGTGATGAACACCATGTCGGTGCCCTTGAGTGCAGCTGCTATCTCATCCTTTGACTCCTCGGCGGCCTGAGCGCCGATTTCAGGCTTGGCGCCTGCGCCGTGGCCACGGGTCAACTTCTCACCGATTTGCATCTTGCTGTCGGCCTTGGACATGAGCAGTGCGGCTGCATCGGTGTTGATGGAAACAAATTCAACGCCCTGCACGCCGGCATCTACCATGCGGTTGACAGCGTTGCCGCCGCCGCCGCCGACACCTATAACTTTTATTTGTACAACATCTTCGAGTTCATTTGCAATTTCAAATGCCATAATTTATATCCTCCTAAATGTTAATACTCACCGAGTACAATTTTACACACTACACCTATTTACATTATATACTATCACATATTATTTTTAATTGCAAGATATTTATTGCAGATTTTTTGCTGATTTTCATACACATCGGGCAATCTTCACTCAGATGACTGTCCGCTTGACGCGGCATCGGACGATAGGCTCGACGACACATCCGGCAAACTGCCCTCGGGCAGTGATGAATCGGACGAGCCGCTCGCCACCGACGACGATACCGACTCGGCGCTTGAGAGCAAGTGCCGTGAGAAGTAGGAGTCATTAGAGCCGGTACCCAGCCATTTTAAATTGATGGTGCCCTCAACATCGGCGCCGTACTTTTCCTGTGTTGCTTCAATTACCTTGACGGCATTTTGCAGTTTCTTATCTATATCCGATATGGTGCCGATTTCAAGTATCAGGCGGTCATCGTAAACCGCCTTTATGTTGACCGGACTGGTCAGTTCAATGCGGGTAATGCTGCCGATATTTGCATCGCTCAAAGCGGTGCAAAGTCGGTCGTATGTATCGGCCACTTCGTCACTGAGCACGATGTTTCCGCCAATGTCGGCCGACGCAACGGCCGTATCGACAACGGTAAGTCCGGTCGGCGGCTCATCGGCAATTTCGAGCACCTTGACGCCGTCGGTGATGACATATTTATTGGCAAAGCTGAACACCGATGTGCCCTTTGTTTCCTTGACCTTGATGGTCACTTTGCCGCTGATACTGCGGCTTATATCGGCGCTCTTGATATACGGCAGGCGCTTGCAGATATCTTTTTCTGCCCCTCTGCCTGACATAAAGACATTTTCGCCCTCGACAATACCCGACGCATCAATGATACTTTGGCTCGAATAGCGGCTGCTGCCGCTGACCGAAAATGCGGTAACAGGGAAAAGCACCGTCAGCGACAGCGTTATGCCGACGCATATGAGTATCATCAAAACAAGCAGTATTACCGCCGCACGCGACAAACGCCGGCGGCCTCGGCGCCTTTTACGCGGCGGCTGTGTACGGCCGGCTGCGCTGCGCCGCTGCGGAGATGCTCCACCGCCCCGTCTGCTGTTGCCGTCAGCACGGCTCGTTTGGTTGCTCGACATCATCATTCACCCTTTTCACATCCGCATTAAGCGAATTTAGTATATCATCAATGTGTTCATATCCACGCTCGATATGGCATATATTATCAATAACTGTGGTGCCCTCTGCGGCCAGCGCCGCCAAAAGCACCGCCGCGCCGCCGCGCAAGTCTGTTGCGCTCACCTTGGCACCGTGCAGGCGCTCGACCCCTTCGACCACCGCGACCCGCTCGCTGATGCGTATGTGCGCCCCCATCTTTTGAAGCCGGTCGGCATATTTATATCGGCACGAAAAAATATTTTCAACAAACATTGAAGTGCCGTCGGCCACAGTGCTCACCGCGAGCATTATCGGCTGTGCATCGGTCGGAAAGCCGGGATACACATGGGTGCTTATCACCTCAAAGCGGCGCGGGCGGCCGTATGCGCGCAGTCTGACACTGCTGTCGGTGACAGTCAAATCGCATCCGGCCTGCTCAAAATATGACAAAACCGGATACATGTGCTCGGGGCGGCAGTCATATACCTCAACATCGCCGCCGGTTATGGCGGCTGCCGCCAAGTATGTTACCGCCGCTATGCGGTCGGGCATGACACTGTACTCTGTGCCCCTCAGCCGACCGACGCCATCAATAGCAATGACCCCCTGCCCGTCGCCGTCAATCTTGGCGCCGCACTGCCGCAGATAGGCACACAAATCGACTATCTCGGGCTCGCGTGCCGCATTGCGGATGACTGTGCGCCCCTCTGCAGTGACGGCGGCCAGAATTATGTTTTCAGTGGTGCCGACGCTGGCCACCGGCAGGTCTATGTAGGCGCCGTGCAATCCGTGCGGTGCCTCGCAGTGCAGGTAGCCGCCGCTTTCATCAATTTCGGCGCCCATAAGCCGCAGCGATGACAAGTGCAAATCAATCGGCCGACTGCCGAGTTCACAGCCGCCGGGGAAAGATACCTCTGCCCTGCCGCACCGCGCAAGCAGTGCACCCATATAGATAATTGACGAGCGCATTCGCGACATCAGACACTCGCTTACGGTATATTCGCAAACGCGTCCGCTGTCCACCTCAACGCACTTGTCATCGACGGTGCATTGGCAACCGAGCGACCTCAAAATATCAACCGACGCGTCAATATCGCTCAACTCGGAACAACGGCATATCTTACTCTTGCCCGTACACAGCAGTGTCGCCGCCAAAATCGGCAGCGCCGCATTTTTAGAGCCCTGAATACTAACCCGTCCGATTACAGGACGGCCGCCGTTAACAATAAATTTTGACATAGGTGACATCAGCCCTCCCGAAAAAATTCAGTCCTGATGTCACAGTCTATGCCCGGCAGCATGTCTGTGTTATTTGCGGGCAGAATAAAGTTCCATTATCACCTGATACATGCGCTCATTTACATCAAAAATTGCGCCGCTCAGTGCGTTTTTGCGCATTTCTTCGAGCCGCTCTTTGCTGCCGATTAGCGCAAGCGTCCTCTCGGCAAGCAATTTGCCGGTCAAGTCCTTTTCCTCGATGAGTTCGGCCGCATCGCGGCTAACCAGCGTCATGGCGTTGTAATACTGATGGTTTTCGGCCACATTGGGCGACGGAATGAGTATTGACGGCTTGCCTTGCACCGCCAGTTCGCTGACAGTAATCGCTCCTGCGCGGCATATGACCAAGTCGGCCGCCGGCATGAGCAAGTCCATATTATCAATGTACTCTGTTATGTGCAGATTTTCGGCGTTCATGTCGACGCCCCGTTCAGCCAGCAGTTTCGGCATCAGTTCGGTGCCGTACTTGCCGGTGGCGTGAAAGTGGACATACTCGCCGCTTTTCCAATGTGCGGCTATGACATCGGCCACCGTCTCATTTATTCTGCGAGCGCCGAGACTGCCGCCAAATGAGAGTATCACCGGCCTTTCATCAAGGCCGAGCGTGCGCCGCGCCTCGTCCTTGTTCATGTCGATAAGCGACTGTCTGACCGGATTGCCGACGACAATCGGCTCACTTTTCGGCTTTATGAATTTGGCCGCCTCGGGCATGGCCAACATCACGGCGTCCACCTTTGGCGCAAGCACCTTGTTGGTCTTGCCTGCAAAGGCATTTTGCTCGTGAATACAGCATTTGATACCCAGTTTGGCGGCGGCCGACAGCACCGGAGCGCTGACATAACCGCCTGTGCCGACAACTACATCGGGCTGAAGTTGGCGCAGCAGTTTTTTTGCGGCCGACGATGCGCCCATCAGTTTGGAGGCCGCCGAAATGTTGCGCTTGATATTCTCAAGGCTGATTTTACGCTGAAAGCCCTCGACATCAATGGTGTGAAATTCATATCCCGCTTGAGGAACGAGGCGTGACTCCATACCTCGCTCGGTACCGATAAAGACTATCTCGGCCTCGGGGTGCTTACTTTTGATATATCCTGCAACGGCAATTGCCGGATTAATGTGTCCGGCGGTGCCGCCGCCTGCAAACAGTATTTTCATATTACCGTCCCTTTTATGATTTGGTCACTGTGCTGGCGCGCGATATGGACAAAATTACGCCCATTTGCGCCATCAGCATAACCAGTGCGGTGCCGCCGTAGCTGAAAAACGGCAGGCTTATTCCGGTATTGGGTATCGTGTTGGTAACAACCATGATATTCAGCGCGGCCTGCAGGCCCACCTGAAGGGTAAGGCCGATGGCCATCAAACTGCCGAACTTATCGGGTGCACCCATTGCAATCTTGTATCCGCGCCAAATGAGCGCCACAAACAGGCCGATTATGGCGATGGCACCGACAAAGCCTATCTCCTCGCACACGATGGCAAATATAAAATCGTTGTGCGGCTCAGGTACCCACAGATACTTCTGTCTTGACTCCCCTATGCCGCGGCCGAGAAAGCCGCCGCTGCCGATGGCCAGAAGCGACTGTATCGTTTGCCAGCCGGTGGTACGGTAATATGACCACGGGTCAAGCCACGACTGTATGCGGTCGCCGCCGTATCCGACTACGCCTGACAGAATAGCTCCCGCGCCAAGCGCGACTCCTGCGCCGAGGCCCACCGCAACATATCTCAGTTTTAAACCGCCGATTATTATCAGCGACACACCTATGGCAAATATCAGCAGTGTTGCCGACAGGTGGGTCTCAACCACGACCAGTCCGCACACCGCACCCAGCAGTACGACCAAAATGCCGATAAACCGCCAGTTTTCCATTTCCTTGTAATTATTGGATATCAGGTGTGAAAAGAGCAGTATTATCGCAAACTTTGCAATCTCTGACGGTTGGAAACTGAAACCGCCGATTTTAAGCCAGCGCTTATAGTCAAACCCCTCCTGCAAGGGCGGCAGTATCAGCACGACAACCAGCATTATCAGTGACGCAAAGTAGATAAGCCACGCAAATTTGCGATAAATATGGTAATCAATTTTGCTGGCGGCGAACATAATTACGAGGCCGACCACCGCAAATATCGCCTGCTTTTTGATAAAGTGGTAACTGTCGCCGTAGTTGGTCAGCGAATATGAGTAACTGGCCGAAAAGAGTGAAATAAGGCCTGCAGTAACCAAAACGAGCAACAGCGACAGGAAAACTATATCAACCTTGCCCGACTGTATTATCTTTAGTTTGGGCTTTTGGCGGGACTTGCGCAGTACGCGCGGATTGTTCTCCTCCAAAATATCACTGCCTTTCGTTTAAAATAACTTGACTTATATCAGAAGCACTGCAACAGCACAGCCGAGTGCCGCAACCAGCGAAAACACCAGCACAATCTTATTCTCGCTCCAGCCACTTAACTCAAAGTGATGGTGAATGGGGCTCATTTTGAATATTCGGCGGCCGGTGCGCTTGAAATACGCCACCTGAATGACCACCGACATGGCCTCGCATAGATAGACAATGCCTGCCAAAATGAGCAGTATCGGGCGGTCAATCATAAATGACAGGCCCACCACACAGCCGCCGAGGAACATTGAACCGGTATCGCCCATGAACACCTTTGCCGGGTGCAGATTCCACATTGCAAAGCCGATGCAGACACCGGCGAGTATCACCGCAAACAAGTCGGCCGAGTAATTGAGCAGCCGTATGGACGAAAACATAAAGAAGGCCGCGACCACAGCCGTAACGGTGGTGGCCAAACCGTCGATGCCGTCGGTCAGGTTGACGGCATTGGTAAAGCCGTAAATAAACATCAGGGCAATCGGCCAGAATACAAGGCCGAAACCGTGGGTAATATCAACCGTACCGACAAAGGGCAATTCGGTGGTGTGCATGCCGCCCATATACAGTGTAAACAGATATGCGGCCGCTATCAGCAGTTGAGCAAATGTTTTTTGCTTGGCGGTCAGTCCCAAATTGCGTTTTTTGACCACCTTGATATAATCATCGACAAAGCCTATGAGCGACATAAACAGCGCCAGTCCCATCCCAGCCAGCAGTCTGGCCAATCTTCCACCGCTCATCTCAAGCCTCAGTGCGCTGTCGGTGCGGCCGACGGTAAAGATGATTATTACAGCCGCCGCAAGCGCGACCAAGGCACCGGCAATCATCATCAGGCCGCCCATAGTGGGTGTGCCCTCCTTTGACTTATGCCAATTGGGCCCTATGTCAAGTATAGTCTGCCCATATTTCAGCCGTTTGAGCGCCGGAATAAGCACAAATCCCATCAGCGCCGTAACGGCGTATGCGACAACCGCCGCAATAATGATTATCCATCTGTCCATTTTCTACTGTCCTCTCATTTCGCGGACTCGGCCAGTGCGTCACGCACCACCTCGCGCTCATCAAAGTGAATTTTGCCGGTATTAAGTATCTGGTAGGTTTCATGACCTTTGCCGGCCAAAACGATTATATCATCGCGCCGCGCGTTGTTTATGGCGAATTTTATCGCCTCTGCGCGGTTTTCTATAACTGTATAAGGCGTGGCGGTATCTGCCATACCCACCAAAATATCGTCAATGATGCGCGACGGATTCTCGGTGCGCGGATTGTCGCTGGTAACAATGACATAATCGGCCAGACGCGCGGCCACCTGCGCCATTATGGGGCGCTTCTTGCTGTCGCGGTCGCCTCCGCAGCCAAACAGTACCACCAGCCGGCCGCTCTTTATGCCGCGCATGGTGTGCAGTATATTTTCCAGTCCGTCAGGCGTATGAGCATAGTCGATTATCACCGTAAAATCACGGCCGGTGGGAACCACCTCTGCCCTGCCCTTGACGCCTGAGGTGCCCGAAAGTGCAGTGCAGACATCGGATATGCTGTTGCCCAGTTCGATGGCACAGACGGCCGCCAGCATATTGTTGTAAACAGAAAATTCGCCGGGAGTGTGCGCCTTGACTCGGGCGATGGTGTCCTTACCTACCAGTTCAAAATTGACGCCGTCGGCTCTGAACACCGCGCCTTTTGCAATATAGTCGGCGTAGTTGCTCTGCGCTGAACAGGTCACAGTGCGGCAGTCTGCGCCGTCGGTGATGCGGTCGGCATAACCGTCGTCGGCGTTAATGACCGCCAAATCGCACATTTTAAAGAGCAACTGCTTTGCGTGCAGGTAATTGTCCATCGTTCCGTGGTAATCAAGGTGGTCCTGCGTCAGATTTGTGAATATTGCGGCCGCAAAGTGCAGTCCCCACACCCGCTTTTGGTCGAGCGCATGTGACGAAACCTCCATAACCGCATAATCGCATCCGGCGTCCACCATCTGCCTGAACAGGCCGTGCAGTTCCTTTGCATCGGGTGTTGTGTTGCGCGCCTCGATTATTCGGTCGCCTATCATGTTCTGTATGGTGCCGATAAGCCCCACCTTATGCCCCAACTGCTCAAGAATGGACTTGAGCAGATATGTTACGGTGGTTTTGCCGTTTGTTCCGGTCACGCCGATGAGTTTCAGTCGGTCGGCAGGATTACCGAAAAAGGCGGCGCATGCCGACGAATATGCCTCGTGAGTGTCGGGCACGATTACCTGATTGGGCAGTCCCAAGTCGTGCTCAGCAACTATGACCGATGCGCCTTTGGCGGCCGCATCGGCCGCGTACTTGTGGCCGTCAGAGGCACTGCCGCTGATGCAGAAGAAGGCACATCCCTCGGCCACACTGCGTGAATCGTTGGTTATATCGTTTATCGGCAGGTCGGCCAAGGGGCCGCTGCAGTTTATCAAATCTTTGCAAATCATAGATAAGTCTGTTCCTTTCAATATCAGTCGCTGCTGTTTTCCACTCTGAAGGACACCGTTATAACCGTTCCGATTTCGACCGATGTGCCGGCAGCGATATCCTGACTGTATGACATTGCACCGCTTTGCGAGAGTGCCGTGCCCGAATATTTGATATTCAGGTTGTACTGCGAAGCAAGTTGATTTACGGCCGAGACGCTCTTGCCGCTGAAGTCGGGCACATTGACCATGGTCGAGGCCTCGCCGCCCGTGTATAGCACAACCGTACCCGAATTGGATATGGTCTGGCCGCTTGAGGGCACCTGCCGCTCAACCGAATCGCCGCTGCCGACCACCTTGACGCTCAGTCCCTTGTTTTTGAGTTCAGACTCGGCCGACTCAACCGAACTGCCGATAAGGTTGGGCACGGTTTTGGATATCTTGGCCAGTTCTTCACTGCTGTACTGCGCCTCGATGCCGATGTACGGCAGTGCGTCGGCAAATATCTTTCCGGCCACAGGCGCGGCGATGGTGCCGCCGTAGATGTTGCCGCCGTGCGGCTCATCGAGCATCACCAGCACAACCAGTTGCGGGTCATCGACCGGCGCAAAACCGCAAAATGACGATACGCGCGGCTTTGAATCAGGGTCGCTGTTTTCCTTGGCCAGTTTTTGAGATGTACCCGTTTTGCCGCCGATGCGGTAGCCGGAAACATATGCGTTTTTACCGCCGCCGCCGTCGACAACACTCTCAAGCAGAGTGCAAATGGTCTCGGATGTCTCTTTTGAAATAACCTGCCGTTTTTGAACGGTGTCATAGTTTTTGACCACATTGCCGTCGACGTCCAGTTCCTGCTTAACCACATGGGGCTGGACGAGATAGCCTCCGTTGACCGCGGCGCAAACGGCCGTGGCGAGTTGTATCGGGGTGACATTGAAACCCTGACCAAACGACTCGGTCGCAAGGTCGACCACCGACATGGTGTCGCCGTCATGGTAACTGACGCCGGCAGTGGGAGATGCCTCTCCCGGCAAATCAACGCCTGTTTTCTCTGTCAGTCCGTACGCCTTGAAGTAACGGAAAAACTTATTAACTCCCAGCGCCTGACCGATGGTGATGAAGGCGGGGTTGCACGAATTTTGGAAGGCTTGCAACAGGGTCTCTGCGCCGTGGCCGGAATTTTTGTGGCAGTGATATGTCGTGCCGGCTACCGTTATATATCCGGGACAGCTAAAACCACTGCTCAGCGTTATTACGCCCTCCTCATATGCCGCAGAGCCGGTTACAATCTTGAACACCGAGCCGGGCTCATATGTGTCGGAGATGCACTTGTTGCGCCACTGCTTTTGCTGGGCGGCACTGATTGCGGCCGTCCTCTCCTCGCCCTCCAGCAGTTCTATAGCCGCCGCGGCCGACTCATCGTAAATGGTAAACGGCTCGTTGGGGTTAAAGTCTGGCTTTACGGCCATCGCCTTGACTTCACCGGTGGACGGATCCATTATGATGCAGCATCCGCGCTCGGTCACATTATTTTCTATGACCGCCTGCTCAAGGTACTTCTCGGCAATGTACTGGATATACGAATCGATGGTCAGCACCAGCGAATTGCCCTTTTGCGCTTTTACCACCTTTTCGTAACTAAACGGCATATCGGCACCAACGCCGTTTTTGGCGGCAATTACACGGCCGGCAACGCCTTTTAGCGTGTTTTCGTAGTATGACTCCAGACCGCTGAGTCCCTGATTATCACTGCCGACAAAGCCGATTACAGTCGATGCGAGGCTGTCGTTGGGATAATACCGCTTGCTGGTCTCGTCCAAGCCGATGACCGAGCCGAGTTTGTTTTCCGATATAAACTCTCTGACCGAATCGGACATCGTTTTGTCAATTTTGGTTTTGACCTTTTCATAGTAACTGTTTGACTGGGTCTTTTTATACACTGTGTCATAATCGACATCCAGCAGTTCCGACAGACCCTTGGCAATGATTTTGGCCTGCTCGTCGTCATCTATATCCTGAGGGGTGATATAAACCGTCCACGCCGGTGCGCTGGTAGCCAGCACCTCCATGTTGCAGTCGTAAATGTCGCCGCGGGTCGCCGCCAGTTCGGTGTCAAGCAGTTGCTGTGCCGCCGCCTTGGCCTGATATTCCTTGCTGTTTACTATCATGATATTGACAAGGCTGAACGACGCGGCGCCAAACAGCCCCACGCTGATGGCAAGCAGGATACACATCATACGCTTTGCCATCTTTTTGGTCGTTCCTATTGCCATAAGTGCTCATCCTTTCGGTCATTTCATCGCCTTGCCCATTAAACGGCGAAAAGGAGAGTCAAAACTTTGTGCGTCTTGGCTCTCTTTTTATTGTCATTTTCAGTATATTGTTTTCGCGGCGCAACTATTCATTGTTGGCGGCGGTATAGGTGCCGTCTGAGTTTGCCTTTTGCGTTACATCGGTGTCATTGACCACGATGTAGGTTATCTGGCTCTTGTCGGCGCGGTGCATGCCGAGGGCCGCCGCCGACTGCTCCAGATTCTTGTATGAAACGCAGTTCTCAAGTTGCATCTCAAGCGAAACATTTTCGCTCTGTGCCTGGTCAATCTGCTTTTCCATTTTTGCTATCTGTGACGACACCGAGTTTATCTCGCCGCGCAGATATATTGTAAAGGCGACTGCGGCAACCATGGCCAGTATTACCATAATCTTTACCGGCGATAGGGCCGCACGCGGGCGGGCCGACGGCCGCGCCTTTGACGATGTTTTGGCCTGTCTGGGCAACTCAACTACATTATTCTGCTTATTTTCCTTGGGCATAAACATGTCAAAATCATATGCAAGTGAATCAACATAGTATCTGTTGCTCATCTCTATTATCTCCTCTTACAATTTATATACTGCGCGCAACTTGGCGCTGTGGGTTCTGAAGTTTTCGTTTATCTGATCTGCACTCGGCATGACCGGCTTTTTGAACACATAACCGGTCAGCGGATTCTTGCCGCATACACATACCGGAAAATCGGGCGGGCACACACAGCCGGTGCACCACTCGTTAAACCGCTGTTTGACCATTCTGTCCTCCAACGAGTGAAAGGATATTATGGCAATAACTCCGCCCTTGTTGAGGCGGTCAACCGCCTTATCCAAAAATGCCGACAAACTGTCCAACTCTCCGTTGACGGCTATACGCAGTGCCTGAAATGTCCGTCTGGCCGGGTGTCCGTCGCGCCGCGCCGCCGCAGGCACCGCACCCGAAATAATATCCGATAACTGCAAGGTTGTCTCTATCGGTGATATGCACCTGGCCGCGTCAATGGCCTTGGCAATGCGAAAGGCAAACTTGTCCTCGCCGTATTCCCTGATTATCCGCGTCAGTTCGTCCACGCTGAGGGTATTGACCAACTGACCCGCCGTTGTCCCCGACCGGCTCATGCGCATGTCGAGCGGCGCATCCTTGTGATAGGAAAAGCCGCGCTCAGCCACATCAAGTTGATGCGACGATACGCCCAAATCAAGCAGCACACCGTCAACCCCGCCTATGCCGCGCTCATCGAGCACATTGTCAAAGTCGCCAAAATCGGCCTGCACAACCTCGGCGCACGAAAAGGGCTTTAACCGCTCTGTGGCGACCGCCACTGCGTCGGGGTCCTTGTCAATGGCAATCAGCCGGCCTGTTGTCAGCCTGCCGGCAATCAGCCGCGAATGGCCGGCGCCGCCCGCTGTGCCGTCAATATAAATCCCGTTTGGTTTAATTTGCAGAGCGTCGACCGACTCCTCGAGCAGGACCGATTTGTGATTAAACTCCATTACCGGTCCCCCTCGTCACTGTGTTAAAAGTCGATACTGCCGACCAACTCGGCAATGGACTCGGAGCAAAGTTGCTCGCGCTTGGCTTCCCAACTGTCCTTGTCCCAAATTTCTATCTCATCATTTGTGCCGACGATGTACGCGCTGTCGGCCAATCCTGCATATTCTCTGAAAAGCGGCGGCAAAAGTATGCGCCCCTGCACATCGCATTCAACCTCAACGGTAAGCGGGCCAAACGCACGGTTAAGGGCCTTGCGCTTAACCACCGGCAATTGGTCGATTTTTTCCTGCAACTGGCGGCGGTGCTCGGTTGTGCACACCGACAGGCATCTCTCGCCGTCAATCGGTACAGACAGCACGAATGTCGTGCCCAAATCTTCGCGCATTTTAGCGGGAATGAATATACGGCCCTTTTTGTCAATGTTGTGCAAAAATGAACCGCTGAACATATTTCCCGCCTCCTTTAAACCACTTTTCACCACATAAAACCACTTTTATGGTCTTGTAATGTCATTATAATGAACAAATTACAATAAATCAAGGGGTTAACATAAAAATTAAAGAATTATTTTTTGCGAATTGTGTCGAACACTATATCTGAACACAATATATTGTGTTTTCAATCTTTTGACAGTAAAAAAGCACAAAACACACCTGCAGAACATATGTTCGTTTTGGCGATTTTGTGCAAATTATTTACAGTAAAATAAAAATCGGGAGCATATTAGTTAACATAATGCACCCGATTATTACATGATATGATTATTTATTGTCGTATTTTTGCAAAATCAGTTTGGCGGCTTTGTATATGTCGCCGCACCCGAGGGTTATTACCAAATCCCCCTCCTCCGCATTTGCCGCAATGTAATCGGCAATCTCATCAAAGGTGTTAAACCAAACCGAGCCGTCTATCTTATCGGCAAGTTGTGACGAATAGACGCCGTAGGTGTTTTTCTCGCGCGAGCCCATAATCTCGCTGAGTACGACACGGTCGGCAATGCTGAGCACCTCGGCAAAGTCATCCATCAGCATAGCGGTGCGCGAATATGTGAAGGGCTGAAAAACAGCAATCACACGGTTGAAGTCCATTTTCTTGGCCGTCTCGAGGGTTACGCGCAGTTCGCTGGGGTGATGGGCATAATCGTCTGCGACGGTGATGCCGCCGCGTCGGCCGAGTATCTCAAACCGACGGCCGGCGCCGCCGAAGTGCGGCAGACTGTCTGCAATATCCTGCGGCGCGACGCCGACGGTAAGCGCGGCGGTAATGGCCGCCATCGCATTATACACATTGTGCTCGCCCGGCACCGACAGAGTTGCCGTCAGCAGTAATCGCCCGCCGTGCATAACATCAAAGTGAGCAAAGGCGCCGTGCTCCATCGTTATATTTTCGGCATAGTAATCATTGTGACTGCCGCGTCCGAAGGTGATAACCTTGGCCGTCACGCCGCGGGCGGCTGTAAGTGCCCGCTCGTCGTCGCCGTTGACAATGACCGCCTTGCCCGCGAATGACAAAAACTTGTGAAACGAAGCGACCAGATTGTCCATGGTCTTGAAATACTCCATGTGGTCGTTATCGACATTGAGCAGTACGGCTATGTCAGGCGAAAGCTGCAAAAAGGTGTCGACATACTCGCATGATTCGCAAACCATGGTGTCCGACTGCCCACATCGGCCGTAGCCGTCAATAGCCGGCAACTTGCCGCCGATAACTGCCGAAGGATCACACTTGGCTTCCAGCAAAATTTGTGTTATCATAGAGGAAGTGGTGGTCTTGCCGTGTGTGCCGCACACGCCTATGACATTGTCATACCGGCGCGTTAGGTAGCCAAGCATCAGCGAGCGCTCCACAGTTGGTATGCCCAGTCGCCGCGCCTCAACCAATTCCGGATTATCCTGCATTATGGCCGCCGAGTAAACGACCAATTCCGCGCCGTGCACATTTTCGGCAAAATGGCCGACGGTCACCGGTACTCCCATCGCCTGCACGCGGCTGAGCGTCTCGGTTTGGTTGTTGTCCGAGCCGGTCAGGCGGTAGCCCAGCGTATGCAGTATCTCGGCAATGGGGCACATGCCCGAGCCGCCGATTCCAATCATATGAATTTTCTTTACACTGCCTATTAACTTGTCGGTGTCTGTATAGTTTTTCAACCTTAATTCACTCCCGATTCATTCACTGTGTTATATTATAGTTGTTTTTACGCATAAAATAAACACTTTTCTGAAATTTTTTTATAGGAGGATGTATTGTGCTTCGTTTACCGCAGTATATATTGAATGTTATTGGCAGAATTGAGCAGGCCGGTTACGAGGCTTACTGCGTCGGCGGCTGTGTCAGGGACATGCTCATGGGCAGGGTGCCGCACGACTATGATGTGGCCTCCAACGCCCCGTGCGACGCCGTCACTGAAATGTTTGAAAACACCGTCGCCACCGGACTTAAGCACGGCACTGTGACTGTCATTGCCGACGGGCACGCGGTCGAAGTTACTCACTACCGCATCGACGGCAAATACAGCGACGGCCGCCGCCCCGACAGCGTCACGCTGACCGACGACTTTACGCTTGATTTGTCGCGCCGCGACTTTACGGTTAACGCAATGGGCTATCATCCGGAACGCGGCATTATAGATAAATTCGGTGGGCAGGAGGATATTAGGCGCCGAGTGATACAAACAGTGGGTGACCCCGACTGCCGCTTTGACGAGGATGCACTGCGCATACTGCGCGCCGTGCGGTTTGCCTCGACGCTGGAATTTACTGTTGAGCCGCAAACCCTCGCGGCAGTCGCCCGCCGCGCACCCTATTTGTGCAAAGTGAGCGTCGAGCGCATCACAGCCGAAATTATGCGCACCCTCGGCGGCTCACGGCCGAGTGCTCTCGGCACAGTCATAAGCGGCGGCGGACTGAGCCATCTCGGGATAGGAGACGGCAACATTGAGCCGGTCGACCGAATGGCTTGCTCGGCCGATATACGGCTGGCCGCCGTCATAAAACTGTGCGGCGGCGGGAGCAACACACTGCGCAAAATGCGGCTGAGCAACCGCACCGCTAACAGGGTGCACCTTGCGCTGGAGAGATTTGACATGCCGCTGCCGCACAGCGACGGCGACATCAGGCGGTGGCTCCAATCCTGCGGCGACGACACGGCTGATATAATCAAGGCCGCCGGCGTCATGAAATCGGCGGACACATCTGCAACAGTTGCACGGCTGGCCGAAATCATCGGCCGCGGCGACCCCTACCGCATAGACATGCTGGCCATAGGCGGCAATGACCTGAAACCGCTCGGCATCAGCGGTCAGGATATCGGCCGCACGCTCGGCAAATTGCTCGAAGAGGTAACCGACGACCCATCGCTCAACACCCGCGAGCAACTGATATCGCTTGCGCAACACATTCACTAAATCGTAACCGACTTCATAGAATGGTGTGAAAACACTTTTTCTGTGAAGTCTTTTCATTTACGGGGGTGTCGTCATGATAAACAGCGTTGGCATTATCGGCGGAGACAAACGCCAAAAATATTTGTCGGAACTGTTCCGCAGCAGTGGCGCTTCGGTACACACTGCCATGAACAGTCTATGCGGTGCCGACCGGCTGACCGATGCCCTGTCGGCGTCGATAATCGTACTGCCCGTTCCGCTCAGCCGCGACGGCACACACCTCAACTGCACATATGCGGAAAAGCCGATTGAACTCAACTGCCTTTACAATTTGCTGCCAATCGGCGGCACGGTTTTCGGCCTCGGCGCCGAAAAAGCCGCTGAAATCGGTTGTGTTGCATACGATTATGCGTCGCGCGAGGATTTCGCCATAAGCAACGCACTGCCCACAGCAGAGGGTGCCATTGCGCTGGCGATAAATGCCTGCGACGGAGTGCTGTGTTCATCGCGCTGTCTGGTGGTCGGTTACGGCCGCATAGGCAAATTGCTGGCTGTCAGGCTGGACGCTCTGGGCGCTCATGTCACCGTGGCCGCGCGGTCTGCCGGCGATATTGCCACAGCCAACACATTTGGCTTTGAAACAATACGCTCAGACCGACTGGGTGATTACGACCTTGACTACGAATGTATTTTCAACACCGTGCCGGCGCGACTACTTGAGCCGGTCGCGGACAAAATCAGCCGACGCACGGTCATTGAGCTGGCCTCTGCCCCATTTGGAATCAGCGGCGAATGTGCACGCGAAAACAGTATTACTCTGGTAAACGGCAGCGGACTACCCGGCAGGACGGCACCGAAATATGCGGCAAAAGTGATTTTTTCAACCATACAGTCCATTATTGCGGAGGAATGTTTATGAAACCAATCAGGCTCGGCTACGCCATGTGCGGTTCCTTCTGCACCTTTGGGCAGGCAAAGGAACTGCTGAGACGATTGGCCGATGACGGGTACGATATAACCCCTATAATGTCAAACAACGCGTACACCACCGACACGCGGTTCGGCACTGCACGCGACCATATAGCCGAGATAGAGGAAATCTGCGGCAAGCCGCTCATCCACACCATTGCGCAGGCCGAGCCGATAGGGCCGAAGGCACTGCTGGACGCACTGCTCATTGCCCCATGTACCGGCAACACTCTGGCCAAATTAGCCCTCGGCATCACCGACACCGCAGTGACGATGGCCGCTAAGGCTCACCTGAGAAACGCGCGGCCGCTGATAATCGCGCCGGCCACCAACGACGCACTGTCGGCATCAGCCAAGAACATCGGCGCTCTGCTGAACACAAAGAACATCTACTTTGTACCCATGGCCGAGGATGACCCCGAGAGAAAGCCGACATCAATAATTGCCGACTTCTCGCGTGCGCCCGATGCAGTGGCCGCCGCGCTTGAAGGCAGGCAACTGCAACCGATATATTTTCTATAAAATATATAGCAGGCTGTCTTACTAAAAGACAGCCTGCTTTGTTTATTCACCGACGCAAACGGTGTGTTTTTTAATCAGTGTCACCGGTCGGTAGGCCAACTTTGCGCGTCGCAGTCCCTCGTCGCCCATATCGTCCTCGCGGTTAATATACTGAGCCGACGCGCCGTACATACGGGCAAACTGATTGGTCAGCATCTGATAGGCGCCCAGATAGCCGCGGTCGGCCTTTTCGGTGTGGATGATGAGCGTATCACCGACCGTCTCACCGAGCGAAAAGCCGACTACCTTGCCGCTGACACTGAGCACACCGCCGTACATGCCGTATATATCATAGTTTTCGAGCACCTCCAGCGCCATCGCGCAGTCGGCGGCAGCACTCGCCTCCTGTTTGGCATACTGCTCACAGTAGCCGTTCATAAATTCAGCGACGCGAGCCGCATTGCCGCCGTTTATCGGCTCAAATGACCAGTCGGCGTATTCGCGCTGAAAGCGGCTGATGTGATTGCGCTGAGTCGCGTACTTCTTGCCCGAAAGGGATATCATATCATCGGCCATATACAAATAGTCGCTGTACTCGCGGTGCTCTGTAACCGTAATGTCGCATAGCACCTCGCGCATAAGCGGCAAATACTGCTCGGTCACTGTGCAAAAACTGCACTGCTCACCCTTGCGGCGGCAATGCTCATACACCTGAGCAATCGCCTCCGGCAACCGCTCCTTGCCGCACAGCGGCAGATTGTAATAAACCCTGCCATCTTCACCGTGCAAAAGCGAAAAATAAGCATCATTTTCGACGCAAAACTCGGTGCCGTAGAATTTGCGCCACATGACCAGACAGCCCGGCGACAAATCGCACGCCCTGTCGGCATTAAATCGGCTGTACCGCCTGACCGTCTCTATATCGGATAGTGTTAATTTTGAAAAATTCAAGCCAAAAGCCTTCTTTATGTGTATTGACAGTTTAATCTAACAACTCATAACCCAGCAAAAAGGGCGGCCGAAACCGCCCCTGCACAAATCACTTTGCAACTATGTTGACCAACTTACCCTTTACATACAGTTCTTTTATGATCGTCTTGCCGTCGAGTTGCTCTGCAATCTTTAGGTCGGCCTTTGCGGCCGCAATGGCGGCATCCGACTCAATATCTGCGGCTACGCTCAACTTGGCGCGCACCTTGCCGTTTATCTGAACGACAATTTCGATGGTGCTTTCAACGCACTTTGACGGGTCAAATTGCGGCCAAGACTGGTCGTTGACAGTGCCGCCGTAACCGATATTCTGCCACATTTCCTCTGCAATATGCGGAGCAAACGGGCTGAGCAACAACACCAAATCGGCCAACTCACGGCGGGTAACTCCGCCGGCCGCCGACATATCGTTGAGCAGAGCCATCATTGCCGCAATGGCGGTGTTGAACTTCATGCTGTCGATATCCTCAGACACCTTTTTGATGGTACGGTGCATGGCACCCTCAAGCTGCTCGCTGTATTGGTCGCCATCGACAATGCAGTCCTGCAGCGCCCAAATGCGCTCCAGGAAGCGGCGGCAACCCTTGATTGAGGTGGAACTCCATGGAGCCGCCTTCTCAAAGTCGCCTATGAACATTTCATAAAGGCGCATGGTGTCGGCGCCGTACTCATTTACAATATCGTCGGGGTTGACAACATTGCCGCGCGATTTGGACATCTTCTCGCCGTTTTCGCCCAGTATCATGCCGTGACTGGTGCGCTTTGCATACGGCTCACAAGTGGGCACAATGCCGATATCATAGAGAAATTTATGCCAGAATCGGCTGTAAAGCAGATGCAGTGTGGTGTGCTCCATACCGCCGTTGTACCAATCAACCGGCGTCCAATATTCAAGCGCCTCTTTTGAGGCCAGTTGCTTGTCGTTATGCGGGTCGCAGTAGCGCAGGAAGTACCATGACGAACCGGCCCACTGCGGCATTGTATCGGTCTCGCGCTTAGCGGGGCCTCCGCAATGCGGGCAGGTGGTGTTGACCCAATCGGTCATTGACGCCAGCGGCGATTCGCCGGTGTCGGTTGGCTCATACGACTCGACATTGGGCAGTTTGAGGGGCAACTCGCTCTCGGGTATAGCCACATATCCGCACTTGTCGCAGTGAACAATCGGAATTGGCTCGCCCCAGTAGCGCTGGCGCGAGAATACCCAGTCGCGCAGTTTGTAGTTGACCTTCTGCTCGCCTATTCCCTTTTGGCTCATCCACTCAACGATAGCCTTCTTGGCCTCGTCAACGCTCATGCCGTCAAGGAAGCCTGAATTGACCATTGTGCCGGTCGCGCAGTCGGTAAATGCCTCTTTTTCAACATCGCCGCCGGCAACCACCTCTATAATCGGCAGACCGAACTTCTTGGCAAAATCCCAGTCACGGGTGTCGTGCGCCGGAACGGCCATGATGGCGCCGGTGCCGTAAGAGACAAGCACATAATCAGATATGAATATGGGAATTTCCTTGCCGTTTACGGGGTTGATGCCCATTACGCCCTCCAGGCGCACGCCGGTCTTATCCTTAACAAGTTCAGTGCGCTCAAAGTCGGACTTGCGCGCCGCCTCTGCCTGATAAGCGCGGATATCGTCAATGTTGGTCAGCCGGTCGGCCCATTTCTCGATAATCGGATGCTCGGGCGAAATGACCATGTATGTGGCGCCGAACAAAGTATCCGGACGGGTGGTATAAATATCCAGCGTGTCGCCGGCCGTGGTGCCGAAATGCACCTCGGCGCCCGTAGAGCGGCCTATCCAGTTGCGCTGCTGTGTCTTGACGCGGTCTATGTAATCGACCTTGTCAAGGTCATCGAGCAGTCGGTCGGCATACTCGGTTATTTTGAGCATCCACTGGCTCTTGACCATACGCACAACTTCACTGCCGCAGCGCTCGCAGACACCGCCGACTACTTCCTCATTGGCAAGCACGCACTTACAACTTGTGCACCAGTTAACGGCCATTTCCTTTTTGTATGCCAAGCCGCGCTTGAACATCTGCAAAAAAATCCACTGGGTCCACTTGTAATACTCAGGGTCGGTGGTGTTTATCTCGCGGCTCCAGTCAAATGAGAAGCCGAGCATCTTGAGCTGCTCCTTAAAGCGAGCAATGTTCTGCTTGGTAACTATCTCGGGATGAATGTGATTTTTGATGGCGTAGTTCTCGGTGGGCAAACCGAATGCGTCCCATCCCATGGGATAGAGGACATTGTAGCCCTGCAGTCTGCGCTTGCGGCAGATGATATCGAGCGCGGTATATGAGCGCGGATGCCCTACATGAAGTCCCTGACCCGACGGATAAGGGAACTCAACCAAGCCGAAAAATTTAGGCTTGTCCGAGTTATTGTCGGCGTGAAATACACCGCTCTCCTCCCATTTATCCTGCCACTTTTTTTCAATTGATTTAAAGTCGTACTTCATCATTTATCCTCCGCGTCGATATACTGTGAAACATCAATCTGTTTGCCGTCTGCCCAGAGCCGCTCCAGCGAATAAAACTCGCGCGCCTGCTGTGAAAAGATGTGAATGACCACGCCGGTGTAATCGAGCAGTATCCAGCCGGTGTTTTTGCCCTCGATGTGGTGCGGTTCGATGCCCTGCTGGGACAGTTGATATTCGACCTCGTCGGCCAAAGCACGCACATGTGTGGACGAAGTGCCGCCGGCCATCACAAATGTGTCGGCCACGATGGTCAAATCGGCCACCTCGACAGCAAATATATCGACCGCCTTTTTATCACTGAGCGCCTTAATGGCTGTCTTGATTATTTGTGTGTTATCCATATATCCTCCAGGTTTTACCGTTTGATTACTTAGCCTCGTACTCGGACAGCGAGCCGACATGCGACAACCAGTTGCCCTCATTCTTGGTGGAAATATCGGTTATCTTGAGTTGGTCGGCCGTTATCGGGTCATCATACGGCAGCAGATATTTATTTGCCAGTTCAACATACTGCTTTATCAATACCGAGTAGCAGTCCTGCGAGCCGTAGTAGCAGCCGCCCTGACCGGGAACGGCCATCATGTTAATTTTCTCAAGGTCCAGTTTTTGGGCCGCCTTGATGTAGCCGAGTATCTGATTTATGGTCATATCGGTGTTGACATCGTTATAGCAATTCTTGGCTATGGTGAGGGCCTCGCCGGTCGACATGCCCAGCACCTCTTTCATAAATGCAGCATAGAATTTTCGCTGTGCATTAACCCGTCCGGGGTCACCCATGGCCTGATATGAACGGTTGCGCACAAAGCCCTCGGCCTGCTTGCCGTTCAGTTTGACCGTGCCGGGCCCGATAGTGAACCGCTCGGTTCCCCACTTGTTGTCGGGGTTGGTCGAAGCCTCAACTTTCATTGCCTTATCAAGGGTGATGGTAACGCCGCCGACGGCGTCGACTATTTCGCGGAAGGCCTCCAAATTGATGGCAACAAAATGGTCAATCGGCAGACCGAACATGCTGGTAATACGGCGTCTGAGTGCGTTGATGCCCTTTATGCCTCTTCCGGTGTGGCCATACACGGCATTTATCTTGACCACATCTGAGCCGGCGAATGTGTCTCGCGGTATTTGCAGACAGTTGACCTCGTTTTTGCCGTGGTCAAAGCACACGACCATAATTACATCGGTCAGCGCCTCGCTGTAATCAAGGCCGACGACCAGAAAATAGGTTACATCCTCATGGGTGGAAAACGACAAATCATTGTAATCGTCATCATCGCCGGATTTGAAATTGCTGTCAAATCCGTAGGCCAGTTGACCGAATCCGGTCATTGCCACAATGGCAAGCACCGACAGCGCCAGCACCACCGAAAAGACGCTGTTGAGCACAATGCGCTTTATGTCGCGCTTTTTCTTAACCGTCCTGCCCGACGAATAGATGTCGCGCGAATCGCTGCCGACATCTTTGCCCGAATATATATCAATATCGTTTCGGCTGTTTCTGTTGCCCGAACCTGAATAATGCATATTCCCCATTGTTAATGTTCCTTTCGTTGAAATCTATCAAATACTATTATAATATCACTTTCGGGAACCGATTACAATTATTTTTTACAAAAAGTTTCTGCGTTATATGCCGCCAGCGTGTCGGGGTGAACGGCGCGCTCACAGCCGAGCAGGTCGCTGATGGAAAATTTGAGGGCAATCATCATGGCCTCGTGCAGTGTTCTGCGTACGGCGGCACGCATTTCGTCAACGCCGTCGTAGTCGCGGTCGGCAGAGGTGAAATCGGCCAGATAAATGACCTTCTCAAGAGTCGACATACCGGCGCGCGCCGTTGTGTGGTATCTGACGGCGTCGATTATCTCGCGGTCGGTTATGCCGAGTTCATGCTCGATGTATGCCGCGCCGGCCATCGCGTGATACAACTTAGGAGCCGATATTTCCAGTTCTGTCATGGCGACGCCCGACCTATCGACGGCGGCCAGTTGCTCGTCGACCGGTGCGCACTTCATAATATCGTGCAAAAGCCCTGCAGTATAAGCCTTGTCAGGGTCGCACCCGTACCTATCGGCCAGTATTTTAGCCTCGTCGGCCACTGCCAGCGAGTGCTGATAGCGTTTCTCGCTCAGGCGGCTTTTTATTATATCTTTTATTTTTTCATCGGTCATTTTTATCACCTGTATAACCCGTTTTTTGCAATATATTCGCTTACTGCGTCCGAGACAGACGCACTTTTTTTACCGCTGTGTATGCTCTCGCGCACCTCGGTCGACGACGCGTCCACCGGCGGTATATCAATTATGATGCACCGTCCGCGAACAAACTCATGTGAGCGCTCATACTCGCGCAATTCGGCCGCACCGCCGTCACGCGGCACAACGCAGAATGTAGCCAGTTGGGGCAAGCTCTCTGCGCGGTACCATGTGTGGAGGGACAAAAACATGTCGGCTCCGCACAAAAAATAGATGTCATCGTCCGGATACAATCGGTGCAAATCGGTCAGCGTATCAAATGTGTAACTCTTGCCGCCGCGGCGCAGTTCGGCATTGCTGACACATACGCCCGGTATGTCCTCAAATGCCAGCCGGCACATGTTGATGCGGTGCTCGCCGGCGGCCAGACTGCCTTCCACCGATTTGTGCGGCGGTATATATGTGGGCATGATGATAACCCGCTCGGCACCGATATGCTCGGCGGCGGCGCGGCAAATGACCGTGTGACCGATGTGGGGTGGATTAAATGTTCCTCCGAACACAAGCGTTTTCACTTTGCAATCACCACTACTTGACCAACTTAATTTGCCTGTTATCCTTGCTTGCGCGGTAAAGTATGAACCGCGAGCCGATAACCTGCACCACATCAGCGCCGGTCTCGGCCGCAATGGCATCGGCCGCCTCACGAGATGTGGTGTCGGCCGTCTCGAGCACGCGCAGTTTGATTAGTTCGCGCTTCTCAAGCGCATCGTCGACCTGCTTAATCAGCGCGGCGCCGACGCCGCCCTTACCGATTTGAAAAATCGTATCGTATGAATTGGCCATTGCACGCAATTGCGCACGCTGTTTGCTTGTTAACATTGCATTATTCCTCTCAAATATACTTACTAATCTGCTCGACGAAGTCACGCAGAGCGCGGCCTCGGTGGCTAATCTCGTCCTTTTGCTCATTGGTCATTTCGGCAGTGGTCACATCGCCGTAAAGAAACAGCGGGTCGTAGCCGAAACCGTTGGTGCCGCGCGGCGCTCTTGCGATGGAGCCGTAGCACTTGCCCTCTGCGGTCAGCACCCTCCCGTCGGGAAAGCAGCAGCAAACCGCACAGGCGAAATGGGCGCCCCTGTTCTCATCGGGCACATTCTCCATTTGGCGGAGAAGTTTTTGGTTGTTCATCTCATTGTTGCCGTGCTCGCCGGCATACCTGGCCGAATAAACACCCGGCGCTCCGCCGAGCGCATCTACGCATATGCCCGAATCATCTGCAATGCACGGCATGCCGAGCAATTTGCAGGCGACCGATGCCTTTTGATAGGCGTTTTCGGCAAAGGTCGTGCCGGTCTCGTCAACATCGGGCAGCGGCTTCGGCAGGTCATTCTCGCTGATAAGTTCAATGCCCAGCGGCGAAAGAATACGGTCAAATTCGGCTATTTTGTGTGCATTCTTGGTTGCAATGTAAAATTTCATTTTTTACTCCTCATCGAACAGTCCGGCAGCAAACTGCTTGGCGTCAAAGGGCTGAAGGTCATCTATTTGCTCACCGACGCCGACAAACTTGACCGGCATCGACAGTTCGCTGTTGATGGTCACGACAACGCCTCCGCGCGCCGTTCCGTCCAGTTTGGTCAGCACAATGCCGCTGATGTCGGACACCGAGCCGAACTCGCGTGCCTGATTAACGGCATTTTGACCGGTGGTGGCGTCGAGCACCAGCAAGGTTTCCTTGGACGCATCGGGCAACTCGCGGCCGATTATGCGGCTGATTTTGGCCAGTTCATCCATCAGATTTTTCTTGTTGTGCAGGCGGCCGGCTGTGTCGCAGATGATGACATCGTCGCCGCGCGACTTGGCGGCGGCAACGGTATCGTAAACGACCGACGCCGGATCAGCGCCCTCGGCACCGCTGATCATCGGCACGCCGCAGCGCTCTGCCCATATTCCCAGTTGCTCAGTGGCGGCGGCGCGGAATGTATCGGCGGCGCCCAAAATGACCTTCTTGCCATCTGACTTGAGACGCGATGCCAATTTGCCGATGGTAGTGGTCTTGCCCACGCCGTTGACGCCGATAACCAGTATTACCGACGGTTTGGTATCTAGGTGCAAACGGCAGTCGCAGTCAAGTTTTTCACTGATAATGTCGCGGAGCATGCCGCGAATAAGAGCAGGGTCGGTCACCGACTCCTTTTTGACCCGCTCGCGCAACTGCCCGCAAATATCCATTGCGGTATGCACGCCGATATCCGACATGACCAGCGCTTCTTCGAGCGACTCAAACAGTTCCTCGTCCACCTTTGTAAAGCCGGACAGAACATTGCTGATGGCGCCGGTAAACGAATCGCGTGTTTTCTTGAGTCCGTTTGCAATTTTAGAGAAAAATCCCATGATATACTCCTTAATTATGCTTTAAATCCAGTTGTCTTTCCATGTCCGCGACATTGAGTTCAAGCAACTTTGACACGCCCTTTTCCTGCATGGTGACGCCGTAAAGAACATCGGCCTCCTCCATACTGCCGCGGCGGTGGGTGATGATGATAAACTGCGTCGACTTGCTCATTCGGCGCAAATAATCGGCAAATCGCGTAATGTTGACATCGTCAAGGGCCGCATCAACCTCATCCAGCACGCAGAAAGGCGGCGGCGCCACCTTCATGACGGCAAAATAGATTGATATGGCGATGAGCGCTTTTTCTCCGCCGGAAAGTTGTTCGATGATAGAAATATTTTTTCCCGGCGGCTGAACGATTATTTCGATGCCCGACTGAAGTACATCGTCGGGGTCGCTGAGTTTAAGTTCCGCAGTACCGCCGCCGAACAGTTCGACAAACACCTCTGAGAAATTGCGGTTAATCTGCTCAAACCGCTCGATAAACAGCGCTTTCATCTGTTCGGTCAACTGACCGATGAGGGTGATGAGTTCGGCGCGTGAACGCTCGATATCGGCTATTTGCGCCGACATAAATTCGTACCGCTCGCTGACCTCCTTGTACTCCTCAATTGCGGCTACATTTACATTTCCGAGCGCGCGGATTTTGCCCTTCAGCTCGTTGACTCGCTTGGTGGCGGCGGCAATGTCGTCGATAACGATGTTCATGTCCTCCGCCTCACTGCGTGTCAGGCCGTATTCGTCGTACAACTTGCGAATGATGTCATCATAGTCGCGCACCATGGCGACCTTGCGCTCCTCAAGGCGCACGACCTCGCCCGACAGACGCTCCTTCTCCTCCAGTTTATCGCGGGTGCCGCGCCGCAACTCGATTATCTCGTGCTCAAGTTGATCGCGGCGCTGTGAGTAGCCGGAAATGAGCGCGTTTTGCTCGGCCGCGTCACTGCGCAGTCTCACAGCCTCAGCCGTCAACTGCTCAATTCTCAGTTTAATCTGTTCCACTTGAGAGTTGATTTGAACCATTTCGGCCGTAAGCGTATCGGCGCGGCCGGTGCTGTCACTGCGGCGCGCATTGAGGCTGTTTATGCTCTCGGTCATCAGTTCGATGCTCTTGTTGTTTTCAAATATCTCTGTGCGAATCTGTGCAATGCGCTCGCCCAATTCATCGCGTCGGCCTGACGAAGCGTCGCGTCCGCCGGTAAGCACGCTCATCTCGCTCTCGGCAACGGTTATCTGCTCGCTCAGTTCGGCAATGCGGCGCTCGGCCGCAGCGGCGGTGCCGATGAGCAACTTTATGCGCTCGGCCGAACTGTCTCGTTCCTGCTCATTTGCGGCCAAATCAGCCACGGCGGCGACACGCAAATCGCCAACGCGCTTAATCTCACCGAGAACGCGGATTTTATCCTCGTTGGCGGTGGTAAGTTCGCTGTTTGCAGTAAGCAGTTGTGCATCAATGGTGGCCAACTCGTCGCTCAGCCGTTTATAATCGGCCTTGACAGCCTCGGCTTTTGCCTCCAAGTCAGCGGCCTCTTTGCGCAGTTTTTGTATATCGTTTGCGCGGCTGAGCAGTCCGGCATTTTTGCCCATCGAACCGCCTGTCATCGAGCCGCCGGCATTGACTATCTGGCCGTCAAGGGTGACAATCTTGAAATGATAACGGTACTTTTTGGCCATTGCAACGGCGCTGTCGATGTCATCGACCACAGCCACATTGCCCAGAAGTGACGAAACAATATCGCTGTATTTCGCATCGCACTCGACCAATCCGGCGGCAATGCCCTCGAAGCCCAAACAATCGTCCAGCCCGCTCTCCTGCAAATTGCGCGGGCGTATGGCGGTCATCGGCAAGAAGGTTGCGCGGCCGCCCTTGGTCTGTTTTAAGTGATTGATTGCGCGCTTTGCATCCTCCTCGTTGCCGACAACTATGTTTTGCAGTGCGGCGCCGAGGGCGGCTTCGATGGCGGCCGAATATTTCTGCGGCACGCTGATTATGCGGCTGACAGGGCCGTGTATGCCGCGCAAAATGCCCGAACTGTGTCCGCTCATGACCGCTTTGACCGAGTAATTGAAGCCCTCCATATTCTTCTCAAGGTCCTCAAGTATCTGCGCGCGGTGCAGTTTGTCATTGCTCTCAAGCACGAGCGCGTCTATCTGCTGTTTGATTTCGTCACACTTTGCGGCGCGCTTGTCCCGAATGAGCCGACGCCCCTTGATGGCATTTTCACACTCAGCCGCCGTCTCGTCGCAGTGCTTAAGGTCGCGCTCAAGTGCGCTCATTTCGTCGTCGAGCGCCTCGACCGCCTTGCGTCTCTCATCAATCTGACTCTCGATGGTGCCGCGGCGCGCTTCAATCTCGGTCACGGTCGACTGCGATGTGGACATGCTGACTCGCTCATCGGCCATTTCGGCCGACAGTCGGTTGAGCAAAGAGTTGAGTTCATCTATGCGCTGGGAAAAACCGTCGCTCTCGCTGACAAGGCTGAGCAGTTCGGCATTTACCTCTGAAAGCGACAGTTCCAGTTGGGAAATAACCTTACCGGCCGCCTCGATTTCGCCCTGCTTAAGTGCTATTTCGTCGTCGATGCGGCTGTCACTGGATTGCAGCAGTTTGAGTTCCGCCTCAATGCGTGCGACCGTCTCGCCGTTGTGAAATATGGTATTGTTCTCAACGGCGATATCGCCGTCAATGCGCGCGGCGCGCTCCTCCATTTCAGCGGCGGAGCGGCGCGTATCGTCCATCTTGATTATCAGTTGCTGCGACTCATCGCTCAGCCGTTCAATCTTTGACTCAATCTCTTGCGTCTGCTCGCTGGCGGCATCATACTGCGCACGCGCGGCAGTTATTTTATACTCCTGCTCGCGCAATTGGTCCTTGTATTTTGCAATACTGTTGAGCCACAGCCCTATCTGCAGATGCTCCTGCTCCTTGGAATATTCGAGAAAACGCTCGGCTTTTTTGCTCTGCTCGGCAAGCGGGCCGACACGGTTCTCCAGTTCTGCCAGTATATCGCGCAGACGGACAAGATTGTCCTCGGCCGCGGCCAGTTTGCGCTCTGCCTCGGTCTTGCGGTAGCGATACCGAGAAATGCCCGCCGCTTCCTCAAATATATCACGGCGCTCGGCCGAAGTCTTGGTGCCGACGATATCGTCAATGCGCCCCTGACCGACCATCGAATAACCGTCGCGGCCAAGTCCGGTGTCCATAAACAGTTCATGCACATCCTTGAGCCGCACGCCCGCGTTGTTGATGCGGTACTCGCTGTCGCCCGAGCGGTAATAGCGGCGCGTCACCGCGACCTCGTCACTATCGCACGGGATACGGCGGTCGGAGTTATCAATGGTCAAAGTAACCTCGGCATATCCGAGCGGCTTACGCGTGGCGGTGCCGCCGAAAACGACATCCTCCATTTTCAGGCCGCGCAGTGTCTTAGTCGATTGCTCACCGAGCACCCAACGCACGGCATCGGAAATATTGCTCTTGCCGCTGCCGTTTGGGCCGACCACTGCCGTTATGCCCTCGCCAAAATTAAAGACCGTCTTATCCGCAAAGGATTTGAAACCCTGAATAACAATTGATTTGAGTAACATTCAGTTTGTCGCCTCCTCTATCCTGATTTCATCATTTTTTAGTGAACCGTCACCTTTTATATGCACATTACATCCCTTGGTGCGGAAATATTCTATATTGGAGCGTTTTTGCCCGATGGCCTTTGACACCTCGGTCGGCGCCACATACACTGTGCACTCGCTTGCGCCGTGCAGACCCTCGGCTATTCTCTGACGGTAGATGTATGACCGGCAGATTTCACCGAATGCGGGGTGCCACGGCCCGCCGATATAACTGCCCTCATCTACCGTGTGCAGACCGACGCGTATAACTCTGATGCTGCTCGACTCGAACATACTTATCAGCCGCGCACACAGAGAGGCCGCGCCGTCAACCGTCTGCGGCACATACTCACCCGCGCCCATCAACCGCTCCAGATAGGTGCCGCGCAGAACTACCGTCGGGTATATCCTGACCGTATCGGCGCCGATGGCGATAAACTGCCGCGCAGTATCGGTATCGGTTGCGTCGTCACTGCCGTACAGTCCGGTCATCATCTGCAGTCCGAGTTCAAAACCGCGCTCGCGTATCAGTTTCGCCGCGTCATATACATCTGCCGCCGTGTGACCGCGCCGATTTAGCGAAAGCACGCGGTCGTTCATGCACTGAGCGCCCAGTTCAACGGCCGTGACGCCATACTGAGCAAGCAGTGTCAGCACTTCGCTGTCAATGGCGTCGGGTCTGGTAGAGACGCGTATGCCACTCACCGAGCCGTTGTCGACAAACGGTTTTGCCGCCGACAGCAGTTCGGTCATATAGCCACGCTCTATGGCGGTGAAACTGCCGCCGAAAAAGGCTATCTCGCGCCCATTGGCGGTGCCGCCCGATGACAGAGCCACCTCGACGGCCGAGCGCACATCGTCGGCGGTCGGCGCCGCGGTGTGACCTGTGATGCAGTACTGATTGCAAAAACTGCACTGGTTGGGACAGCCGATGTGCGGCACAAAAACCGAAATGTTAGCGTGACTCATACTTCCTCGCCCATCAGGCTGAGCGCCTCTTTGGCCGCCTGCTGTTCGGCATTTTTCTTACTGCGGGCGGTACCGCGGCCGATACAGTTGTTATTGAGTCTTACCTCTACCGTAAACTGCTTATTGTGGTCCGGTCCGTCCTCACCGACCAATATGTACTCGACTCGCTCCTCGGGATTTTTCTGAATAATCTCCTGCAATGTGGTCTTGTAATCAATGAACACGCCCTGATTGTGTGCCGCCAATTCACGGTCGACAAATCTGAGCACGAACTTTGATGCCTCTGCCATTCCGCCGTCAAGAAATATAGCGGCAATGAGCGCCTCAAACGCGTCGGCCAGTATGCTCGGTCTCTCACGGCCGCCCGTCATCTGCTCACCCTTGCCGAGCATTATGAATGAGCCGAGGTTAATTTCCTTAGCAAATTCGCACAGCGACCGCTCGCACACCAGCGAGGCGCGCAACTTGGTCAACTCGCCCTCGGGCAAATGGGTGTAATCACGAAAAATGTGCTCGGAAACCACTATTGACAGCACAGCGTCACCGAGAAACTCCAGCCGCTCGTTGGAGCCGCCGGGCAGACGCGCCTCATTGGCGTATGATGAATGTGACATAGCGCGGAACAGCAGTTCCTTATTTTTAAATGTGTATCCTATCTTCTGCTCAAGCGTCTGCATTGTCAGTGTCCTTTCCGCTCTTTGCAGCGGCGGCGATTGCCTCAACCGCACCGCTGTTGGCAAATTCGACCGCCTGCTTGATGGCATTTTTGAAGGCTTTGGCTTTTGAATTTCCATGCGCCTTGATGACCGGCGCAGAAACGCCGATAAGCGGCGCGCCGCCCACCTCGGTATAATCGAGTTTGTGCTTAAAGCGGCGCAGACCGGGCTTGAGCACCAGCGCCGCCAATTTGGTCTTTAACGACGCGTACATAATCTCTTTTAGATTGTCCATGACAGTGCCCACGGTGCCCTCAATACCCTTTAGCAACACATTGCCGCAAAAGCCGTCGGTCACAAGTACATCACACACGCCGACAAGAACATCGCGCGCCTCAACATTGCCGATAAAGTTTATGTCCATCTCTTTGAGCAAAGCGAATGTTTCTTTTTGCAAGACGCCGCCTTTGGTATCCTCTGTGCCCACATTGAGCAGGCCGATGCGGGGGCGGTCGATGCCGAAAAATCCGCGCATGTATTCATTGCCCATCATTGCAAACTGCGCCAGTATTTCGGGGCGGCAATCAGCATTAGCGCCCGAATCGAGCAGCATCACGCGGCCGCCGTCATTGGTGGGCAGCAATGTGGCCAGCGCGGCGCGCTTGATACCCCTGATGCGCTTGACGATGAATGTGCCGCCCATCAGTACGGCGCCGGTGTTTCCGGCCGACACAACCGCATCTCCGTTGCCGGCGGCAAGTTGCCGCATGGCCTCTGCGAGAGACGAATTCTTTTTTGCCTTTATTACCGCCTCGGCGTGGTCGGTCATTTCGACCACGCTGTCGGCCGAAACTATCTCACAACGAGACAGCGAGATGCCGTTCTCCTCGGCACAGGCGCGTATCTTTTCCTCGTCGCCGGTAAGCAGTATGTCAATACCCAGTTGGTCAACGGCCATCTCACAGCCGCGCAAAATTTCAAGCGGTGCATTATCTCCGCCGAATGCGTCAACAATAATTCTCATTATTCATTCACTCCCTCTGCATTTTGGTCAAACCACTCAAGCGACCTGCGGGACAAAGCCGCGTACCGCTCCTTTTTGTCGCGTATGTGCGGCTCGATGGGCGGTAGTACGCCAAAATTGGCTCCCATCGGCTGAAAATCCCTGACGCTTACATCTGTTATGTATCCTATCAGCGCGCCCATCATGGTAAACTCTGGCATTATCAGCGGCGCGCGTCGGTTGAGAAACCGAGCCGCATTGACTCCGGCGATGATGCCGGAGGCGGCCGATTCCATATATCCCTCAACGCCGGTCAACTGGCCGGCAAAGAATATGTTTTGCTTATTTTTAAGGCACAGCGACGGCTCGAGGAGCCGCGGCGAGTTGATAAATGTGTTGCGGTGCATGACGCCGTATCGGTAAAATTCGGCATTGCGCAGTGCCGGTATCATGCCGAACACCCGCTTCTGCTCACCGAATTTAAGGTTGGTCTGAAATCCGACCAGATTATACATCGTGCCCGACGCATTTTCGCGGCGAAGCTGCACATTTGCCCACGGCCTGTGTCCGGTGCGCGGATCGCGCAAACCGACCGGTTTGAGCGGCCCAAATCGCATGGTATCGGCGCCCCTTGTCGCCATCACCTCGATGGGCATGCACCCCTCGTACACCCTGCCGCCCTGCTCAAATTGGTGCATCGGAGCCCGCTCGGCAGTAACAAGCGCATCGTAAAAGGCTTCGTACTCCGCCTTGTTCATGGGACAGTTTATGTAGTCGTCGCCGCCGCGCTCATACCGTGACGCAAAGAATGCGTGCTCCATATCGATGCTGTCGGCCGAAACAATGGGCGCCGCCGCATCAAAAAAGGAGCAAAACTCGGTGCCGCACAGCCGCCCGATATCGCTGAGCAATTGCCCGTCGGTCAGCGGGCCGGTGCACACCACAGTCGTCTCGTCGCGGTTGATATGACCTATCTCGCCGCCGATAACCGTAATGTTGTCTGAGTTTCTAACCGCCTCGGTTATAATGCGCGAAAACTGCTCGCGGTCGACGGCCAGCGCCCCTCCGGCCGCTACACGGCTGATATCGGCCGCCTGCATGCAGACCGAGCCAAACCGCCGCATTTCCTCTTTGAGCAGGCCGGCGGCCGATTCAACACGCTCGGCCTTGAGCGAATTGGAGCAGACAAGTTCAGCAAAAAGGTTGCTGTGGTGCGCCGGCGAGCGGCGCAGAGGCTTCTGCTCATACAGCCGCACGCTAAAGCCTCTGCGCGCCAACTGCATAGCCGCCTCGCACCCCGCCAGACCGGCGCCGATTACATTAACGGTCATTCGTTCTCACCGGTCTTTTTGGACTTGCGCTCGTTCTTTTTCTCAAATCCGCATCCCTCTTTGAGGCACACAAGCAGCCCTCCGCGGTGCTTGAACAGCGTGCTGCCGCACTGCGGACACTGCTCGGCAGTGGGGTCGTCCCATGTCATAAATCCGCACTCACGGCCGCCCTCGCAACCGATAAACTTGTGCCCCTTCTTGGAGGTGCACTGTATCAGTTTTTTCCCGCATTTCGGACATGTGCCGGGTACATCGACGGTAATCGACTTTGTGTTCTTGCACTCGGGGTAGCCGGGGCATGCAAGGAACTTGCCGAAACGGCCCGACTTGATGACCATTTTGCGGCCGCACTTCTCGCAAACCTCGTCCGACTCAACATCGGGCACCTTAACCTTGGTGCCGTCGAGCGACTGTTCGGCCGAAGTCAGCGTGGCCTCGAACTTCTTATAAAAATCGTCGATAACCGATGTCCAGACCAGTTTACCCTTTTCGATATCGTCAAGTTCATTTTCCATTTTGGAGGTGAACTGCAGGTCGATGATATTGCCGAAATACTGCTCCATCAGTTCAGTTATGACCTCGCCCAAAGCGGTCGGCTTGAGTTGCTTTTTCTCCCGCTCGACATAGTCGCGCTGAAGCACGGTGGAAATTATCGGCGCATATGTCGACGGACGGCCGATGTTTTTCTCCTCCAGCGCCTTGATGAGGGTAGCCTCGGTGTATCGCATGGGCGGCTGGGTAAAGTGCTGAGTTGGGGTTAACTTTTTCAGTTTGAGCGACTCGCCCACGGTGAGGGGCGGCAGTGCCTTGTGCTCGTCCTCCTGCTCGTCCTTGCCCTCCTCGTACAGCACAGTAAATCCGTCAAAGCGGACGACATATCCGGTGGCCTTGAACAGACAGTCGGCGGCTGTTATGTCGGCCGTTACCGTGTCCTGCGTGCATGGTGCCATCAGGCTGGCTATGAAGCGCTCCCACACCAGTTTATATAACTTGTACTGGTCGGCGGACAGTGCGTCCTTGACCTTGTCGGGCGACAGTTCGGGCATGGTCGGGCGAATGGCTTCGTGTGCGTCTTGCGCGCTCGACTTAGACTTATACACATTGGGCTTTTTTGGCAGATACTTGTCGCCGTATGTTTCGACAATGTACTTCTCGCCCGCCGTGCGTGCCTCATCGGATATGCGCAGTGAGTCGGTTCTCATGTATGTTATCAAACCGACCAAACCCATTCCCGTCAGTTCGACGCCCTCATACAGCGTCTGCGCCGCGCGCATTGTTCGCTGCGAGGTGAAACCGAGTTTGCGCGAAGCCTCCTGCTGCATGGTCGATGTAATAAACGGCGGCGCCGGTTTGCGGTTGCGCACGCTCTTGGTTATCTTGCCGACAGTGTAGTCAGCGCCGTCGAGCCGCGCCAGTATCTCGTTGGCCTGCTGTTCATTATTTACCTCGGTCTTTTGGCCGTCTATGCCGTAAAATTTGGCCGCGAACTGCTTGACACTGCCCTTTGGCGACAGTTTGGCGTCAATCGACCAATATTCCTCGGGCACAAATGCGCGAATCTCACGCTCGCGGTCAACAATTATCTTGACAGCCACCGACTGAACGCGGCCGGCCGATAGCCCACGGCGCACCTTTTTCCACAAGAAAGGGCTGAGTTTGTAGCCCACCAGTCGGTCAAGCACGCGGCGCGCTTGCTGTGCATCGACCAAGTCAATGTCGATGGCGCGGGGGTGGCTCATGCCGTCGAGCACGCCCGTCTTGGTGATTTCATTGAAGGTGACGCGGTTGGTTTCGTCCAAATTGAGCGCCAGCATCTGCGCCAAATGCCACGATATGGCCTCGCCCTCGCGGTCGGGGTCGGTGGCAAGCAACACGCCGTCGCTCTCGGCGGCCATGTTGCGCAGTTTGTCTATCAGTTCGCCTTTATTATCTATTTCCACATACATCGGCTTGTAGCCGTGCTTGATATCTATGCCTATCTTTGACTTGGGCAGATCACGCACATGGCCCATCGAAGCGGTCACCTCGTAACCGGGTCCCAAGTATTTTTTGATGGTTTTGGCCTTTGCAGGCGACTCAACTATAACAAGTTTCGACATCTGCTCATACTCCTTGCTCTCAAATTCTTTTATATCTGCCGCCGGCGATGGCGGTTATAAGCCCGCTGATTTCCAGTTCTGTAAGCGCCGCGAGCGCTCTGCCGCTGTCAATACCCGTGGCCTCTACCACGGCCGACAGGTCGGCATCGCTGTCGATGGCCGCATATACATCGGCGGCATCGGCAGTGAGCGACTGCAATATCTCGCCCGATATCACCTGACTGTCGCTGACCGGCTCAAGTTCAATTAACTCATCGCCGGCGTCTATCGGCACCGCCTCAAGCGGCTGTTCACTGCCGCGCAAATCCAGTTTGTGCGGATACATGGCCGCATATTCAAACAGTATGTCGCGAGGGCACAGCACCGGCTTGGCTCCGTCGACAATCATTCGGTTGGAGCCCTCGCTCTGTCGGTCGGACAGACTGCCTGGGATAGCAAAGACATCGCGGCCCTGCTCAAGTGCGTGATTTACCGTTATCAGCGAGCCGCTTTTCTTGCCGGCCTCGACCACAACAGTGCCGAGACTGAGGCCCGATATTATGCGGTTGCGCACAGGGAATGTGAAACGGCTGGGCGGCACATTCGGCGGAAATTCCGACACCAGCGCACCGCTGTGAGATATCTCCTCGCGCAGTCCGGCGTTGCTCATCAGGTAGGGGTAATTAAGCCCACAGCCGAGCACGGCCACCGTGCGTCCGCCGGCATTAAGCGCGCCGATGTGCGACGCAGTGTCAATGCCCGCGGCGCCGCCACTGACAATGATAGCACCGGCCCGTGTCAGCCGCGCGGCCAACTGCGAGGTAATGTCCATGCCGAAACTGCTCGCATGGCGTGTGCCGACAATGGATATCATGACCTCGTTGTCCACATCGGGCAACTGTCCGTCAACATACAGCACAGCCGGCGGATTTATCAGGTTCTCCAATCGTTCAGGATAAGCGTCACTCTCCGGCGTGATGACGGTAAAGCCCATTTTGTCGCACTGTTCAACTACACCCGTTTCGATTTTCAGCGACATATCGGCCGCCCGTTCAAGTTCGCTCTTTGAAAGCAGACCGCAGCCCTTCTTTTCACCCATGTCGGCCCGGTAAAACTGCTCAGCCGAGCCGAAACAGTCAATGACCGATGCCACTTTGCGACTGCCTATACCGAGGGTGCGCTGAAGATATATCCAGTAAATCTCACTGTTCATCGGCCGACCGCTCCTTTAGTTGCTCCCACAAAAGAATGGTAGCCGCAGCCGCCGCGTTGAACGATTCGGCGCGCCCGCTTATCGGTATATACACCCGATTTTGGCAGACGGAAATCAGCCGCTCGCTCATGCCATTGCCCTCGTTGCCGATGACAATGACACTGCCGTCTCCAAATCCGGCCTCACCGACCGATGCGGCCGTCGAATCGACCACCGCCGCGTACAGTTTGAGGCCGATACCGATAAGTTCATTGGCACCGCCCACCGCGTCGTCAAAGCGGAATATGGGCAGTCTGAGCAGTGAACCCATTGCCGCGCGCTGAGCCTTGGGACTGTATGGGTCACAGCCGCCGCCGAGCAAAATCAGTCCGTCACTGCCGAGCGCCTCTGCCGTGCGGGCAAGGGCGCCCAAATTGGACGGGTCGGACAGATTTTCGCACGCAATATAGCGGCCTGTGGGCGACAAATCGGCACCGCCCTCCGGCATGCGGCAGATGCACATGACGCCTTGCGGTGCCGCGGTCTCTGCCAGTTTATCAAACACCGCGTCGCTGACGCAGTATACACTGTCTGCGGCGGCAATAAGCCCCTCTACCGCATCATACTTTGCGCGCGCGTCATCGGTGAAAAACAAACTGTCGATATGTACGCCGCTTGCATTGGCGTCGCCGCACAAGCGCGCTCCTTCCAGCACAAACAGGCCGAGCTCCCTGCGGAGCCGACCTGAATTGCGCAGTTTGACAGCCTGCTTTATATGCCGGTTATCGCGGCTTGTAACCAGTTCGATTTGCATCGACATCAAGTTCACCCGCCGTTCTTATATAAGCCTGAAACGCCGCCGAAAAAATGAGTAAACACGCCCGACAGATTTGTTCGGGCGTGTTGTGATTATTTGGACAGAGCCTTTTTGGCGGTGTTGACCAGCGAAGCAAATGCCTTCTCGTCGTTAACAGCCAGGTCAGCCAGCATCTTGCGGTTAATCTCAACCTTAGCCTTGTTCAGGCCGTTCATGAAGGTGGAGTAGTTGATGCCGTTTGCCTTGCAAGCGGCAGAAATGCGGGTAATCCACAGGCGACGGAAGTCGCGCTTTTTCTGCTTGCGGCCAATATAGGCGTAGTTGCCCGATTTCATAACAGCCTCTTTGGCTGTGCGGAACAGTCTGGATTTGCCGCCGAAGTAGCCTTTAGCCAACTTCAGAACCTTTTTTCTTCTCTTGCGCGTCATCATAGCGCCCTTAATATGTGCCATTTAAACATACCTCCGTTAATTTGAAGTGCACTTTTGTGCAGCCGTTGTTTTTATTTGTACGGAATCAGGCGCTTAACCTGTGCCACATTCGTAACATCCGCCATGGTGGTCTTGCGCAGATTTCTCTTGCGCTTGGTGGTTTTCTTGTTCAGGATGTGACTCTTAAAAGCGTGTGCGCGCTTAACCTTGCCGTTCTTGGTAAGCGAGAAACGCTTCTTCGCACCGGAATGAGTTTTGATCTTAGGCATTTTTATATCCTCCTTAATATGATTAACAGATTGATTATTTGCCGGCTTTGGGCGCGAGGAACATGAGCATGTTTCGCCCATCCAGTTTGGCCGGCTTTTCGATGCTGCTTACATCGGAGCAGAACTCTGCAAAGCGTGACATGGTGTCAAGGCCGATTTCGGGGTGGCCCATTTCGCGTCCGCGGAAGCGGATGGACACCTTGACCTTGTTACCCTGTGACAGAAACTTCTTGGCGTGGTTGCCCTTGGTCTCAAAATCATGAGTATCAATGTTGAGTGACAAACGAATTTCCTTGATTTCAACCGTTTTTTGGTTTTTTCTGGCCTCTTTCTCTCGTTTGGCCTGCTCAAAACGATGCTTGCCATAGTCCATGATTTTGCACACCGGCGGGGTAGCGCCCGGAGCAATCTTGACCAGGTCGAGATTGCGGTCGATGGCCAGTTTCATGGCCTCCTTTGGCGACATGACGCCCAGTTTTTCGCCGTCAGCGCCGATGACCAGCACCTCTTTGTCTCGGATTTCTTCGTTTATTGAGAGTTCCTTGCTGCTAATGTTTAAGCACCTCCAAAATAAAATGAGAACAAAATATAAGTGCGGGCAGTCGCAACCACCCGCACAACAGCATCAGTCAAATACCCCCGAAGGGAAAGACAAAAATGTTATTGACCCGGGCAGACGAAACCGCTCTCAAGGTGAGAGGACACAGCGTCCCCTACTTTGTTCACCGTCATATTATAACAGACTGCCCGCATGTTGTCAACACATATTTTCACAAATATTTATTTCATCCGACCAAACTCTCGACATATTCCTCCAGGCACATGCCGGCGTCGTTCATCGCGGCCGCATGCTCAACTCCGACATAGCGATAGTGCCACGGCTCATAAATTACGCCGGTCACATTCTGCTTATTCTTTTGATAGCGCATGACAAATCCGTACTGTTCGGCGTGCTCGCGCAGCCATTTGAGCGACGGGATATTTTCATCCGACTGTTGGAGCGTGTTGAAGTCAACCGCCAGTCCCAAATTGTGATCGCTGGTGCCGGGAGGAGCAACAACGGTAGCCGCGAGTTTTTCGGCATTTTCCTGCGAATAACCTTTGTTGAGATAATAATTTACCTTGTTGTTGAAAAGCCGCTGTTGCGATGAATACTTGCGATAAGACGACAGTACAATCAACTTTACTCCGTCTGCTTCGGCCGCTTCAATCATGCTTATCAGGTCATCGTACGCCCTGCTGTCAAAGCGGTAATTCTGGCTGTCCTGGCAATATTTGCTTGGGATACGCGTCGTTTCAAATGCCGATTCGTCCAACTCAATTACATTATTACGGTTAGCCAGTGCCAAACGCCAATCGCTCGACTGGCCGACAAATGACGACAGACTGTATGTAGACACCGTCGTTTGAGTGCGCGAAGCCGTCGAACTGGGTTGAGACGAACTGACAGCAGACGAAACTGCACTGCTGACAGCAGAGGTTACGCTCTGTTCACTCGACTGAGACCAACTGGAAACAGACGACACATCCGGTGTGCTCGATACCTTGTCACCGCTGTGAGAACAGCCGCCGAACACGGCCAGCGTAACACCCGCGGCCGCGCCGAGCGCCGCAATGCACAAAACAACATTCCGACTGCCCGACCTATTCCGTCCGCTGCGCCGTCTGCGCGAATTATTTCTGTTGTTATTTGGCATAAAATCACCGCCCTGATGTAATTTTATCACATCGGGCGGTATAAATCAATGAGTATTAAAAAACTGTTTACGAAACCTTTAACTGCAGTCGCAGTTTGTCGGCAATCATGGCGATAAACTCGCTGTTGGTCGGCTTGCCGCGCTCATTGTGAATGGTGTAGCCGAAGTAGGAGTTGAGCACATCTATATCTCCCCTATCCCACGCAACCTCGATTGCGTGGCGAATGGCCCGCTCAACACGCGATGAAGTGGTCTGGAACTTCTTGGCCACCGCAGGGTAAAGTTGCTTGGTCACAGAATTGATAATATCGGGGTCATTGACTGCCAGCGTGATGGCCTCGCGCAGGTAGTGATATCCCTTGATGTGCGCCGGCACGCCTATTTGGTGAATGATATCGGTTATCAGAATTTCCAAGTCGCTGTTGGCCGAGCCGTTGTGTACCAGCGCCAATTTTTTGTTGCTCCAGCCGGTTATGCGAATAATGCGGTCGGCCAGCACGCCGATATCAAAGGGCTTCAAGAAGTAGTATGCTGCTCCGGCGTCCATCGCATCCCTCTCCAGATTGGGGTTGTCATACCCAGACATAACAAGAAAAATCGGCGCGTTTTGCAGTTTCTGCTCGGTCACGGCGTTCATAACGCCGATGGCGTCCAGTTGAGGCATGAACATATCCATAAGTACGGCATCGGGTTGGTTTGAAGTGATAGATTCCAGCAGTTCCGCGCCGTTTTTGGCAGAACGGATGACCTCCATACCGTAACTCTTAAGTACATTTGCGCAACTCTGACCGAACTCGGTTGAATCGTCAGCGATGATGACCTTCAACTTCTTTTCCATTTAGCTTACCCCCAAATAATTTTTATTGCTCGATTATATTACCATATTTTTCCATTTTTGGCAATACCTATTTTCAAATAATCTATAATTTTTTTAAAATTGAGAATATTTTACACATTATTTATGGGTTGTTTCAACATTTTTGTTTATTATGTGATATATTTTCACCTTATTTTACATATTTTGCCTTTGTATTTTAAATGTATTAATTTGGAAAAATATGTCTCATACATCATATTACTGTAAAAACAATGGCATAAAAAGCATTTACAAATAAGCCGTCATGATGTAAAATTATCAGTGGGTCAGGCTTTTGGCCGACCGACACGACAGGAGATGAAGTAACATGTCAGCACCGCTCGCAGATAGAATACGCCCCTCCTCTCTTGATGAGGTGGTCGGTCAGCGCCATCTGCTTGCCGAAGGTAACATACTGCGCAAGGTCATCGACAGCGGGCAACTGACCAACATGATATTCTACGGCCCGTCCGGCGTCGGCAAAACAACGGTAGCGCGCATCATTGCCGAGGCGTCCGGCCGGCGCTTGCACAAACTCAACGGCACCAACGCCGGCACCGCCGATATCAAAGAGGTCATCAGCGAAATAGGCACCTTCTCGGCACCTAACGGCATATTACTGTATCTCGACGAGATACAGTATCTCAACAAAAAGCAGCAGCAGAGCCTGCTCGAATATATCGAAAACGGCAATATTACCCTCATCGCATCCACCACAGAGAACCCCTATTTTTATATATACAACGCCATTTTATCGCGCTCGACGGTTTTTGAATTTAAGCCGGTCGACGCGCGCGACATCGAGCCGGCCATTCGCCGCGCCGTCAAATTTTTGGCCGATGAGCAGCAACGCCAACTGTCCATCAGTGATGAGGCAGTGTCGGTCATCGCTCAGGGGTGCGGCGGAGATGTGCGCAAGGCAATCAATGCGGTTGAACTGTGCTCAATATGCCTGTTAGGCGACGGCGATGCCGTCATTGACGCCGCAATGGCCACCGATGTCAGCCAGCGCAGTTCCATGCGTTACGACCGCGACGGCGACCAGCACTACGACATTTTCTCGGCCTTTCAAAAATCAATGCGAGGCTCCGACCCCGACGCCGCGGTGCACTATCTGGCGCGACTGCTTGAGGCCGGTGACCTGCCCGGAGCGTGCAGGAGGCTGATGGTCTGCGCCTGCGAGGATGTTGGGCTGGCATATCCGCAAATAATCCCCATCGTTAAATCGTGCGTTGACGCGGCTCTTCAGGTCGGACTGCCCGAAGCGCGAATCCCCCTTGCCGACGCGGTGATAATGGTGGCAACGGCGCCCAAGTCGAACAGTGGCGCTTGTGCTATCGACGCCGCCATATCAGATATACGCGCCGGGCGCAGCGGCGACATTCCCTCATCGCTCAAGGACGGACATTACGGCGGTGCAAAAAAACTCGGCAATGCCATAGGATACAAATATCCGCACGATTATCCAAATTCATATGTTGACCAGCAATATTTGCCAAATGAAATAAAGGATGCAAAATATTACAATTACGGCAATAATAAAAACGAGCAGGCCTTCAAGGCTTATTGGGACTCTATCAAGGGCAGAAAGGATTGAGCCGGTTGACTCTGCACCCTGAAAGGTTAACCTCAGTTGCCGGCGCATGGACGATAATTTTCGTCTGTGTGCCGGTTTTTTTCGTCGCCGTAATTTGGCCGCGGCTGTGGCTTTCGGCAATATCGGTCGCCGCGCCCGTTTGCGCACTGTCATATGCGGCGGCGCGCGCATATTCGCGCCGTTACCGTCTGACGGTTGCGGACGAAAATGTGTATATAGAGCGCGGCATCATACTGCGCCGCAGGCTGATACTGCCGAAAAAGAGGCTGTTGATAGCCGAGCAGTTCTTAACGCCGGTCAGTATGCTGTGCCGAAGCCGCACTGTTATCTTGCGCGCCGGCAACTGCTCGGCTGTCATAGTCGGGCTTAGCCGCAATGACGCCGACCGACTGCTGAAAGAATTGGGGTGGCCTCAATGAATCGGCCGATGCGTGCCCACCCGATGACCGCCGTGAACTTTATCGGTAAATATGCGGCGGTACTTTTACTGCCGATGATAAGAAACGCCCTGTCGCCGTCGGGCGGAATATGGCGCTTTGCAATTGGCGAAGCCGCTCTCGCGGCCGCGCTGACAGCCCTCGGCGTGCTCAAGCGGTATTCGGTCACGCTGAATGTATGCCGCAAACAACTTGTGTTTCATAGCGGCGTCATATTTCGCCGCACTGTATCGGCAAATTTAAGCGATATCGTAACCGTGTCGACGGCGCAAACGCCCATCTCGTCTGTGCTGTCGGCAGTAAAGGTGACCCTTTATGCGGCGCGCAAAAGGCCGGTATGCGCAATATATTTGAGCAAGCAGGAAGCCGATTGCCTGCTTATGCTGTTCGGCATGGGGCGCCGTCATCACGCCGAGCGTTTCTGCGCAAAGCAACTGCTAATTAGTGCCGCCGCCGATTCATCGGCCACCGCAGGACTGTTACTGCTCGGCGCGGCATTCAAGCGAATAGAAAGCCTGACTCAACTGCATGCCGAACAGTACATCATCGAAAAGGTGGGTGCGGCGCTGTATGCCGCTAACAGATACCTGCCGCCCATTGCATCGGTTGCGGCACTTTCGATGCTGGCCGGTTACGGCACGGCCGTCGTGATATCACTTGTCCGCTCGGCGCTGTTGCGCGTCGGTGTTGGAGACGCCGGCATTGATGTGCGCGGCGGTATGATTGTGCATCACGGCTGTTTCATGCTCGCCAAAGGCATTGCCGCCGTGACACTCCGGTGTCATCCGCTACTGCGCATATTTGGGCGGTGCACGCTGTGCGTTCAGGCGGTGGGATTTGCCGCTGAACGCGGCTCGTCCTCTGCCGTTTTACCGGCCGCCCGACTGGACACTGCCGCGTCATGTATGCCGCGTCCGACAAACGGCCGTACTGTGCGTCCCGCCGGACGGGCAATGCGCCGCGCCTACCTCTGGCCGTGCATATGGCTGGGCGCTTATCTTGCCCTCTCGGTGACAGTGGGCATTATATACGGCTGGCTGCGAATATTTTTGCTGCTGCTTGATATCGCCGTCGCCGCGTCAGCCGCCTGTCGCATATATGCGCGGGTGTATGTTCACCGCTGCGGATATTTGCTGTTCGGCCGCACATTGGTCATTCTCACACGCAAAGGCGGCACCACCGTTGAAGCGGCCGTCGACGCCGACAAAATGAGCGCTGTGCTTCTCTACGAAGGGCCGTTTGACCGCCGCTACGGCGTTGCCACGCTCAAAGTTTATCCAACCATCGGCGCCGAGCGGCTGAAAATTAAAAACATTGATAAAAAAGAATTATACAATATTTCACACTTTCGCATTTACTTTTGACATAATAAGTGTTAAAATAGCATCAGTTATCAATTTTGAGGTGTTATTTATGAAAGCAGTTATTACCGTAGTTGGAAAGGATTCGGTTGGCATTATCGCCAAGGTTTCCGAGAAATGCTCGCGTCACAAGGCGAATATTGCCGAGATTTCTCAAACAGTACTCAAATCGCTGTTCTGCATGATGATGGTGTGCGATATCGATAAACTCGATATTCCTTTCGGCAGTTTTGTTGACGAGATGGCCGCAATGGGCAAAGAAAACGGTCTTGATATCCATGTCATGCACGAGGATATCTTCAACTCCATGCATAGGATATAGGTGAGAAAATGTTTGAGATACACGATATACTTGAAACCATCAGCATGATTGAGGATGAGCACCTCGACATACGCACGGTTACCATGGGCATTTCACTGCTCGAATGTGCCGACGAGGACATCGACAGAGCGTGCGAGAAGGTATATGACAAAATTACCCGCTGTGCAAAGAATTTGGTCAGCGTGTGCGAAGATATCGAGAAAGAGCTGGGCATTCCGATTATCAACAAGCGCATTTCGGTCACACCCATTGCCCTGCTGGCGGCGGCCTGCCGCGGCGGCGATACGGTAAAATTTGCACTCACCCTTGAGCGCGCCGCGACTGCCACCGGCGTCAACTTCATCGGCGGCTACTCGGCGCTGGTGCAAAAGGGCTTTGCCGCCGGTGACCGTGAACTTATCGACAGCATACCCGAGGCGCTCAGCCGCACCGACCATGTTTGCTCGTCGGTCAACATCGGCTCGACAAAGGCCGGCATCAATATGGACGCTGTAGCACAAATGGGGCACATAGTGCGTCGCACCGCCGAACTTACCGCCGAGCGTGACTGCATCGGCGCGGCCAAGTTGGTTGTGTTTTGCAACGCTCCCGAGGATAACCCTTTCATGGCCGGCGCCTTTCACGGCGTAGGTGAACCCGACTGCGTCATCAATGTCGGCGTATCGGGACCGGGCGTAGTGCGTGCCGCTCTGAGCAAATCCGACGGGCTTGATTTCAGCGGCGTTGCCGAACTTATCAAGCGCACAGCATTCAAGATAACGCGCATGGGACAGTTGGTGGCTCAAAATGCGGCCGAACGACTGGGCGTGCCGTTCGGAATTGTTGATTTGTCGCTTGCACCCACACCCGCCGTCGGTGACAGCGTGGCGCATATACTTGAGGAAATGGGGCTTGAACAGTGCGGAGCATACGGCACGACAGCGGCTCTCGCCCTGCTCAACGACGCCGTCAAAAAGGGCGGCATAATGGCTTCCAGTTCGGTCGGCGGCCTGTCAGGTGCTTTCATTCCCGTCACCGAGGATGCCGGCATGATTGCCGCCTCTCGCAGCGGCGCGCTCTGTCTTGAAAAGTTAGAGGCCATGACCGCTGTGTGCAGCGTCGGCCTTGACATGATAAACATCCCGGGCGATACTCCCGCCGAGATAATTTCGGGCATCATCGCTGACGAGGCGGCCATCGGTATGGTCAACTCAAAGACCACCGCCGTACGCGTCATTCCGGCCATAGGCAAGGCGGAGGGTGACGAGTTGTCCTTC
>JAQXHB010000049.1 GCA_029007015.1 Bacillota bacterium
AACATCGGTCAGCATTACGGTGGAAACCCTCAACGAAATGGGCAAGTTGAAAACCGGCGTCGGCTCAACTCTGCTGTCGGCCGCGATAATCGACGATATCATCGGCATTGTTGTGCTCAGCGTGCTGACCGGCGTAAGCGATTCATCGGTCAAGCCGGGCATAGTCGTACTGAAGATCGTTCTGTTTTTCGCATTTACCCTCGCAGTCGGCTTTGTTATCTACAAACTGTTTAAATTTATTTGGAAGGATCACGCCGAAACAAGGCGTGTGTCGGTATGGGCGCTGGCTTTCTGCCTGCTGATGGCATTTGCGGCCGAGGCGGTTTTCGGCGTTGCCGACATCACCGGCGCATACTTTGCAGGCGTCATTTTGTGCAACCTGACCAACCTGCGCAAATATGTTGCCAAAAAGGTGACGGCCGCATCTTACCTCATCTTTTCGCCCGTCTTTTTTGCGAGCATCGGTCTGCGCACCAATTTGGAGGGCATTACCGCCGATATCCTTTGGTTTGCTCTGGCGCTAACTGCGGCCGCGATACTGACCAAAGTGGCAGGATGCGGACTGGCCGCTCGCATCGGCCGCATGAACGGGCGTGAATCACTGACCGTCGGAGCGGGCATGGTCGCACGCGGAGAGGTGGCGCTGATGGTTGCGCAAAAAGGCATTAACGCCGGCTTTATCAACCAACGGCTGCTGCCTGCGGTGGTGCTGTGCGTAATTGTCTGCGCGCTCATTACACCGGTACTGCTCAAGTTGTGCTACCGCGGCAGTAATACCGGCGGCGCACAGCCCACCGACTTGGCCGCAGTCAAATCATAAACGCAGAAAAAGGCGCGAGGCTAACCTTTGTCAGGTTGAATGGCCCAGCGCCTTTTTCATATTGTCAAATTTTACTTTCTCTTTCCCTTGCCGAGCATTATCATTGCCACAACACCAAGGGCGGCCACAGCCAGCAAAACGACCCACAGTTTAATATTGCTGTCGTCGCCTGTTGTGGGCGACATGGCCGATAACAGTAGGGATAAGTTCATCACCAGCACCTGCCTTTTATTATATTATACATCGGCCGTACAGCCGTTGTCAAACAAAAAGGGCAAATATGCAATTTTGACTTTTGTTTTGCCGCGCAATATGTTATATTAGACCTATGAGAGGGCGTGTTTTTATGGTGCACATTGGAAATGATTGGGATATCATACTGGCTGATGAGTGGCAAAAGGCATATTATCAGCAGTTGCGTGCCTTTTTGAAAAGCGAGTACAGCGCTCACACGGTATATCCGCCGATGAATGACATATTCAACGCCCTTCGGTACACCTCATTTGCCGACACGCGCGTCGTCATCATCGGGCAGGACCCCTATCACGGCGCCGGTCAGGCACACGGGCTGTGCTTCTCTGTCAGAGAGGGGGTCGAGCCGCCGCCGTCACTCAAAAATATATTCAAGGAGCAGGCAAGCGACCTGGGCATAACTCAGCCGCCCCACTACGGTCAACTGACCTCATGGGCGCGTCAGGGCGTATTACTGCTCAACACGGTGCTGACGGTGCGCGAGGGCTGTCCCAACAGCCATAAGGGCAAGGGCTGGGAGCAGGTGACCGACCGCATCATAAGCGAGTTGAACAACAAAAGTACACCGATCGTCTTTCTGCTGTGGGGCAACAACGCCATCAAAAAGGCGAGCATAATCACCAACCCCATTCACCGCAAACTGTCCACCGTTCACCCAAGCCCTCTATCGGCGCACGGCGGATTTTTCGGATGTCGCCACTTCTCGCGCACCAACGAGTTTCTCACCGAGGCCGGTCTGACCCCGATTGACTGGCAACTGTGACTCGGCGGTAAAAAATCAGCCGGTAAGAATTGACTTTTATGGGCTGTTATGATATATAATAGATGGTAAGGGCGGCTTGCGCCGCTGTGTGAAAGATGCAACACTATATAAAGGCGGAATGATTGTGAAAAACTACTATTTGGCAATCGACATCGGCGCTTCCTCCGGCAGACATATCCTCGGCAGCATTGAAAACGGCAAACTCTGCCTCGAGGAGATTTACCGGTTTGAAAACGGAATAAAAAATGAGAACGGCACCCTTACCTGGGACACCGAAAACCTGTTCAGTCATGTCAAAAGGGGCATTGCCCGATGCAAGGATATCGGCAAACTG
>JAQXHB010000050.1 GCA_029007015.1 Bacillota bacterium
GTTATCGGCGCCACAGTCAACTGCGTCGGCTCGTTTACCTACCGAGCCACCGCCGTCGGTGAGCAGACGGTGCTCAGTCAAATTATCAGAATGGTCGAGCAGGCGCAGGGCAAAAAGGCACCCATTGCCCGCTTGGCCGACAAGGTTTCGGGTGTCTTTGTGCCGGCGGTCATCGCCATCGCCGCAGTTACATTCATTGTATGGCTCATTTTGGGCGCAGGACTGGAGCGCGCCATCATAAATGCCGTGTGCGTGTTGGTCATCGCGTGCCCGTGCTCGCTCGGACTTGCTACTCCTACAGCCATAATGGTCGGCAGCGGCAAGGCCGCGCGCATGGGCGTGCTGATAAAGGGCGGCGATGTGCTTCAGCGATTGCAGGATGTCCGCGCCGTTATTTTCGACAAGACCGGCACACTCACCGCCGGCAAGGCCGAGGTGGCCGAGGTTTGCCCCGACGAAGGGGTATCGTGCGAGCGGCTGATACAACTGGCCGCGTCGGTTGAGCAGTCGAGCGAGCATCCGCTCGGCCGTGCGGTGTGCGAGTACGCCGCCGCAAAGGGGGTTGCCCGACTGGATTGCACCGACTTTATTTCGCACACCGGCGCCGGTGTAAGCGGCACGGTCGACGGCGTATCGGTGTCGGTTGAGCGGCCGCGCGACGGCGAGCACAGCCAACTTATCCATCGGCTTGAGCGCGAGGGCCAGACGGTTATAACCGTCTCGGCCGATGGTGACTACATCGGCTGTATAGCCATTTCCGACACGGTCAGACCCATGTCGCGCGACTCGGTGAGCCAACTGGAGCAGATGGGCGTGACGGCCTACATGGTCACCGGCGACAACAAACGCACTGCGGCGGCGGTGGCGTCGGGCGTCGGCATACGCAATGTGCTGGCAGAGGTGTTGCCGCAAAACAAGGCCGCCGAGGTTGAGGCTCTGCGCGCGAGCGGAAGGTGTGTTGCCATGGTCGGTGACGGCATCAACGACGCACCGGCGCTGTCATCGGCCGACATCGGCATTGCGATGGGAGCGGGCACCGATGTGGCTATCGAGTCGGGCGATGTTGTGCTCATGAATCCGGATTTGACCCTCATACCCGCGGCCATGAGACTGTCGGCGCGCACCATGCGCAAGATACGCCAAAACCTATTTTGGGCATTTTTCTACAATTCGGTCGGAATACCTCTGGCGGCTTGCGGTCTGCTCTCGCCAATGATAGCAGGCGCCGCAATGGCGCTCAGTTCGGTATCGGTGGTCAGCAACAGCCTGCTGCTCAGGCGGTATAATCCAAAAGAAAAAAGGAGAAATAAACAATGAAGACAGTAAAGATAAAAATCGACGGTATGAAATGCAGTCATTGCGTGGCGGCTGTGCGCGACGCGCTCAACCGGCTGGACGGCGTCAGAGATGTTGATGTCAGTCTGTCCGACGGTTTAGCAGTTGTCGTGGCAGAGGATGAGGTGAGCACCACCTACCTGACGGCGGCCGTTGACGAGCAGGGTTTTGATACAAAGATCGTCGAATAATCATCGGCAAATATCGGGTCGGCCGGCTGTGCATTTTCAGCCGACCGGCTTTTTATTTTTTGACAAATCGCCATAGTTCACGAAAACAAGACAAATATTTATATATTTTGCACAAAAACTGTCGAATAAAAATACATAAATTAGAAAAATAATACTAAAATCACCTTGAAAATAGCAGATGCGCTTGTTATAATATACTTGAAGATATACCGCGAACCCTTGTCAATGCCTGACATGATGTCGACGGTTGTTGAAAAATAGGAGGGACTTTCAATGAATACGAAAAACAGAACGACCTTTTTGGCCGGTACTTGCACTGATGCATATACGTTCATGGGAGCACATAAGAGCGGTGATACCACCACATTCCGCGTGTGGGCGCCCAATGCTCGGGCGGTTTGGGTCACCGGCGATTTCAACGACTGGAGCACAGAAAAGACGCCGATGAAACGGCTCGACGGCGGCATTTTCGAGGCGAAAGTCCGCGGTGTCAAGCAGTTTGATTTGTATAAGTTTCACATCGAGACACCTGACGGCAGGTTTGTCGACCGCGCCGACCCATACGCCTTTCACAGCGAAATGCGGCCGGGCACAGCATCTAAGTTCTACGATTTGGCCGGCTACAACTGGCAGGACGGCGACTGGACGGCCGCGCGCAAGGGGATGGACATATACTCCTCCCCCGTCAATATTTACGAACTGCACGCTGGTTCGTGGAAAAAATATGACGACGGCAATCACTTCAGTTACGACAAACTGGCCGACGAGTTGATACCCTATGTCAAGGACATGGGATACAATTACATAGAACTCATGCCCATTAGCGAGTATCCGTATGACGGCTCGTGGGGCTATCAGGTTACGGGATATTATTCACCGACCAGTCGGTACGGCACACCGCACGATTTTATGCACTTTGTCGACAGGTGCCACGGCGCCGGCATCGGCGTTATTCTCGACTGGGTGCCCGCTCACTTTCCAAAGGACGCTCACGGGCTGTATAATTTTGACGGCTCGCATTGCTATGAGTACGCCGACCCCAGAAAGGGCGAGCACTACGAATGGGGCACTGCGGTGTTTGACTACGGACGGCCCGAGGTGCGCAGTTTTCTCATCAGCAACGCCATATCTTGGTTTGAGCAGTATCACATCGACGGACTGCGCGTTGACGCCGTCGCGTCAATGCTCTATCTCGACTACAACCGCCAGGACGGCCAGTGGATACCCAATGTCAACGGCGGTCACGAGAATTTGGAGGCGGTCGAGTTTTTGCAAAAACTCAACGAGGCAGTGTTCAAAAAATTCCCGTATGCGATGATGATTGCCGAGGAGTCAACGGCGTGGCCGATGGTGACCAAGCCGACCTATCTCGGTGGTCTGGGCTTCAACTTCAAATGGAACATGGGCTGGATGAACGATATGATGCGATACATGTCGCTCGACCCTCTGTCCAGAAAATACAACCATGATGCTCTTACATTCTCATTTTTCTACGCTTTTTCAGAGAACTTTGTCCTGCCCATCTCGCACGACGAGGTGGTTCACGGCAAGTGTTCGCTGATTAACAAGATGCCGGGCGAATACGACATGAAGTTTGCCGGCCTGCGCGCCTTCTACGGCTACATGGCGGCACACCCCGGCAAGAAGTTGCTGTTCATGGGGCAGGAATTTGCTCAGTTCAAGGAGTGGGACTACAGCAGCGGCCTCGACTGGATGCTGCTTGATTACGACAAGCACCGTCAGATGCACAACTGCGTGCGCACGCTCAATCACTTCTACCTCGACAACCCCGAACTGTGGCGTGTCGACTATTCGTGGGAGGGCTTCTCATGGATTGCATCCGATGACCGCGACCAGAGCGTCATCGCTTTCCGCCGCTTTGACGGCGAGGGGCGCGAGATTATCGCCGTGTGCAACTTTGTGCCGGTGCAGCGCGATTCTTACCGTATCGGTGTGCCGTATAGCGGCAACTACCGCGTGGTGTTTGACACCGATGCGGCCGAGTTCGGCGGCGACGGCCTGCTGGCCGCAAAGGGCAAAAACAAATTCAAGAGCGAAAATACGCCCATGCACGGGCTCGACTACTCGGTCGATTTGACATTGCCGGCAATGTCGGTTATTTATCTGCGCCATGAGCCGAAGCAAAAGAGGGCAGCCACCAAGCGCGCCCCTCGTTCAAAGGCAAAAAAACCGCTAAATAATAAAAAGGGGTAATTTGTATGAAAATTAAGACAGAGTGCGTGGCCATGCTGTTGGCCGGCGGACAGGGCAGTCGCTTGGGCGTGCTGACGCATACAACGGCCAAGCCGGCCGTGCCCTTTGGCGGCAAATACCGCATCATCGACTTTCCGCTGTCAAACTGCAAAAATTCGGGCATCGACACCGTCGGCGTGCTGACTCAGTACCAGCCGTTGGTCCTCAATGACTATATCGGCAGCGGCCAGCCGTGGGACCTTGACCGCATCCACGGCGGCGTGCATGTGCTGCCCCCTTACCAGCAGAGCAGCGGCTCCGACTGGTACAAGGGCACAGCCAATGCCATTTATCAAAATATTCCGTTTATTGAGAGGTACGATCCGGAATATGTTTTGGTGCTTTCGGGCGACCATATTTATAAGATGGACTACTCGATTATGATCGACCGCCACAAGCGCATGGGTGCCGACTGCACCATCGCGGTGCTCGAAGTGCCGATGGAGGAGGCGTCGCGCTTTGGCATCATGAACACCGACGAGAACGGTATGGTGTACGAATTTGAAGAAAAGCCGAAAAATCCCAAGAGCAACAAAGCCTCGATGGGCATCTATGTTTTCTCATGGCCGGTGCTCAGGGAGTACCTGATTGCCGATGAGAAAGATCCGTCCTCTCAAAACGACTTCGGCAAGAACATAATACCCAAGATGTTGGATGACGGCAAGGTGATGGGCACCTATCCGTTTGAGGGATACTGGAAGGATGTCGGCACCATAGATTCGCTGTGGGAGGCCAACCTTGACCTGCTCAATCCCAAAATGCAACTCGATTTGGATGACGAACACTGGCGCATTTATAGCCGCTCCATTGCCGGCGCGCCCCATTTTGTCAGCGCCGATGCAGAGGTGCAGAACTCCATTGTTACCGAGGGTTGCGACATCAGCGGAACGGTCGATTTCTCGGTCATTTTCGGTGATGTGGTCATCGAAAAGGGCGCGGTCGTGCACGACTCGATAGTTATGCCCGGCTCGGTCATTCACTCAAACGCGCGTGTCGAGTATGCCATACTGGGCGAGCGGTCGGTTATAGGTGCCGGCGCTTCGGTCGGAATGAGGCCGGAGGAGGCTGAAAATCTGGATGACTGGGGCGTTACCGTCATCGGGCCGGATATCAGCGTTGGGCGCGGCAGTACGGTTGGCGCGCACAAAATGATTGCAAGCAATGTTAAGGACGGTGAGACTATTGATTAACAATAACAGTGTTTTGGGCATAGTGTTCGGCAATTCGCACGATGAAATGGTCAAGGAGTTGGCCGAGGTCCGTGCTATGGGCTCGGTGCCTTTCGGTGGCCGCTATCGGCTGATAGATTTCACATTGTCCAACCTTTGCAATGCCGATGTTGACAGGGTCGGCGTCATCACCAAATCCAACTACCAGTCGCTTATGGGCCATCTCGGTAGCGGCAAACCGTGGGATTTGGCGCGCAAAAACGGCGGACTTTATATTCTGCCGCCCTTTGCGCACGGCGACAGAGGCGTTTACCACGGTCAGGTTGATGCGCTGGGCGGCATACGCGGATTTTTGACATCGTCCCACCGCGAATATGTCATCATGTGCGACGCAGATGTGGTCAGCAATATTGATTTAAAGAAAATGCTGGCGGCGCACATCGAGTCGGGGGCAGATATCACCATCGCGTGCAAGCGAGGCGTTCCGCCGCTCGGCAACGATGTGATGAAGTTTACCACGGCGGCTGACGGGCGGGTTACCGACATTGATTTGTCGCCCACCGACGGCAGCGATAAACTTTACAGCCTGAATATAACCATACTGCGCCGTGAGTTGCTCATTCGGCTGGTCGATAATGCGATGGGTCACAATTACACCCGTCTGGCCGCCGACATATATCAGCGCCGTCTGGACGAACTCAACATCCACGCCTATGAGATAGAGGGATATGTCGCCGTCATTGATTCGGTGGATACATATGTGCGCGAGAATATGCGCCTGCTCGAGAGCGATGTTCGCCGCGAACTTTTCGGCGGAAACCGCCCGGTGCTGACCAAGGTGCGCGATGAAATGCCGGTCAGGTACGGTCTGAATGCCGATGTCAAAAACTCGCTTATTGCCGACGGTTGTGTCATCGAGGGCAAGGTCGAGAACTGCGTGCTGTTCCGCGGGGTCAAGGTCAACAGAGGAGCCGTCGTGCGTGATAGCATTATCATGCAGGATACGGTGGTCGGTGACGGAGCCGATTTGCAGTATGTCTGCACCGACAAGGATGTCGTTATCACCAATGGTAAAGTCCTGCGAGGCAGTGAAAATTACCATGTGTATATCAGAAAGGCAAGTGTAGTATAATGAAAGTATTATTTGCAACCAGCGAGGCCTATCCATTTGCCGCATCAGGCGGTTTGGCTGATGTGTCGGGGGCTTTGCCGCGCGCACTGCGCAACCGATTGGTGGGCTGTCGGGTAGTGATGCCGCTCTACGGCTCAGTGCCCCAGCACCTGCGCGAGAGTATGAAGTTCATCACCAGCATTTCGGTGCCGGTGTCGTGGCGCCAGCAGTACTGCGGTATATTTGAGGCCAAGGTCGGCAATGTCATATACTACCTGCTTGACAACGAATATTATTTCAAGCGCGGCGGGCTGTACGGCCATTTCGACGACGCCGAGCGGTTTGCATTTTTCTCGCGCGCGGTGCTCGAGATGGTTAAGGTCATCGACTATGAGCCGGATATCATCCACTGCAATGACTGGCAAACGGCGCTCATACCGGTATACCTGCGGCTGTTCTATCAGAATGAGCAGAAACTCAGCGGTAAAAAGTGTGTGTTCACCATACACAATATCCAGTATCAGGGCAAGTACGGCAAGGAGATTCTCGGTGATGTGTTCGGTCTGCCGCCCGAGGCGACCAATCTGCTGTGGTACGGCGACTGTCTCAATTTGATGAAGGGCGCCATCGAGTGCGCCGACGCAGTCACCACCGTCAGCCCCTCCTATGCGCGCGAGATACTCAACCCGTGGTATTCTCACGGACTGGATAAAATTTTGCGCGACCGTCAGTGGAAACTGAGAGGCATTGTTAACGGCATCGACATCGATGTGTATAATCCGGCGGCTGACAGCGACATTTATGCTGCATATTCGGCCGATGACATCAGCGGCAAGGCTGTTAACAAGGCCGAGCTGCAAAAACGCATGGGACTGCCGGTTGACCCGTCTGTGCCGCTCATCGGCATGGTATCGCGCATGGTCTCGCACAAGGGCTTCGACTTGGTCAAGGCACGCCTCGACGCAATTCTCGACTTTGGCGTGCAGATGGTTGTGCTGGGCAGCGGCGACAGCGAGTACGAGCGGTTTATGCAAGAGGTGTGCAACCGCCGCCCCGACTGCTTCCGTTTGGCGCTGGGCTTTGTGCCCGAACTGGCGCACAAGATATACGCAGGCTCCGACATATTCCTCATGCCGTCCAAGAGTGAGCCGTGCGGACTGTCGCAGATGGTGGCACTGCGCTACGGCGCCATTCCCGTAGTGCGCCGCACCGGCGGCTTGGGCGATACCATTACCGACAGCGGCGACGGAGTCGGAAACGGTTTTGTGTTTGACAGTTACAACGCCGACGACATGGCACACGCCGTTTACCGCGCGGTGGAGGGATATCGCGACGCCGACGGATGGCAGACCCTCACCAAGCGCGCTATGAACAGCGATAACAGTTGGCGCGCATCGGCTAATGAGTACATACGCATGTATAAAGACTTGCTTAAATAATTGTTGTGATGTATAATATTTGGGCCGTCGAGTTATCGGCGGCCCTAACTTTTGCGGGAGGTGCGGACAGTGAAAAAGCGGCATGTGACAGCGCTCATCATAGTAGCGGCGCTGCTGGCCGCGTGGTGGTTTGGCACCTACCGATTGCAGGTAACCACCGACACCGTAACCGACGGCAAAATCAAAAACGAGATAACCGTTGTTCACCTGTCCGATTTGCACGGGGCATCATTCGGCCGCGATAACGAGCGGCTGATATCGGCGGTTGACAGCGCCGCGCCCGACCTGATATTTGTCACGGGCGATATGTATACCTCGGGCAGTGAAAGCGGACGCGAGGTGGCTGTGCGGCTTATGACCGATTTGGCCGAGCGATACGCCGTCTACTTTGTCAACGGCGAGCATGATAACAGCGATGAGTATTTTGCCAGGCTTGACGCCGCCGGTGTGCATGTGATGGATTACAAGAGCGAGACTGTGACTCTGGGCAGTACCGAGATTTGCATATACGGTATCGACAATGTATATTTTTCTGCTACATTCGATTTGCACAATGAGTTTGAGCCTGATGAGTCCAAGTACAACATATTGCTCGCCCATCTGGTTAACGCCGGCGCCTATGCCGACGGCGGCTTCGACATGACCTTTTGCGGAGATACGCACGGCGGTGTGGTTCGGCTGCCTGTCGTCGGCGCCCTTTACAACGACGGCGTCTGGCTGCCTGAGGTGCTCGGCAGTGACAATGACAGATATACCCGCGGGCTGTATGAGGTCGGCGGTATGATGCTTAATGTGTCGGGCGGACTCGGCAATTATCCAATTCCGCTGAGGTTTATGAATCGGCCGCAGATGTCGGTTATAAAACTCATGCCGGCCCCAAAAGGCTGAAAATAAAGTTTACACCGTGCAAAAACCGCGCCGAGGAACGACCCTTGGCGCGGTTTTTAATGTGTAATTGCTATTCTGCGAGCCTGTGTTCAATGTATCCGACTACCTCGCCGGGCTTGATACCCAGCACCAGTGCAAACTCACCGTACAGTATGTTCTCGGCCTTGTTCAGGGCCATTTCATCGGCCGTGCCGAGACGCTTGCCGGCAGCGCTGCGCTCGGTCTTTTTGGCGTAGATGGCCTTTATCATGCGAATTAGCCGCGTGCGGTCGCCTGACTTGAGTATCTCGGAGCAAGTCAAATTGCGTGCGCGGTTGTCGGCAATCCACTCGGGGTTTTCGCTCGGCATAGAGTCGATGAGCGCCTCAACCTGGTCACGCGAGAGAACGGGCATCATCAGTGAGCGGGCCGCGTCGTTGTCGGTCGGCACATAAAAGAGAGAACTGTTGCCAAACACGGGGCTGAGCACATAGTACTGCTTATTGCCGGCGCCAAAGTTGCGCGTGATGATGTCGGTTATCTTGCACGCGCCGACAGAGGCATATATTACATGTGAGTTGACTGTGAGCATACGGTGACACCCTGCCTTATTTGCTAAAATCTAACTTATCTGTGTAATTAAATTATATCACAAAAATCGGCAAGGGTGTAATAGGTAAAATAGACAAAAAATACTACTTTTGAAGCCCCAACTCGTCCAGTGTCAGCGCATAACTGTCAATAAATTCTGCCAGAAAAGCGTCGGCCGCCGGCAGTTTCATTGCGGCGATGGCCGCGCGCTGTGCCTGCTCGGCCTTGGCAAATTCGCTGTTTCCCATGCGCCGCTCCTCAATGCACTTTGCCAGCGCGGACAGTTTGTCGGCCGCTTTGATAAACGGGCGGTACTGCTCGTCCTCCTCGCGGATGAGCGGCTCAATGTCGGCGCGAATGTCATCGGGCAAAAATTCGGCCAGACGGGTGCAGGCGGCCGCCTCGGCCATCTTGTACGAGCGGCGAATGTCGTCGTTGTAGTATTTGACCGGAGTGGGCAAATCGCCGGTGATTATCTCGCTTGCATCGTGAAACATGGCCAATACCGCCGCTCTGTCGGGCGACAGTCGGCCGCCGAACCGACGGCAGTCGATGAGCACCAGCGCATGGGCAAAGAAGGCCGCCTCCAGGCTGTGCTCGCTCAGGCTCTCGGGACGGGTGTTGCGCATAAGACCCCAACGGTTGATGTACTTCATGCGCGAGAGCACCGCGTAAAAATTACTGCTCATACTTTTTCCTCCAACAGCAAAAAATTGTCTTTATTATTGTACCTCTATCTGTTATAATATCAGTATTAAGGGCGGTTTTCAACTGCTAAATTTGGGAGGCGCTGATGTGAGTAATACAGCCGGCTTGCTTGCAGAGAAGCAAAAGGAAAGATATCTGCAGACTTTTTTGATTGCCCTGGCGGTCGCCGCGGCAACATTTATACCGTTTATAATTTACGATAATGGGTATTTTCTGTTTTACGGCGACTTTAATGTTCAGCAGGTGCCGTTTTATCAGATTGCGCATGACGCCGTGCGCAGCGGCAATATTTTTTGGAATTGGAACACCGACCTGGGCGTCAATTTCATCGGCTCGTACAGTTTCTATCTGCTGGGCAGTCCGTTTTTCTGGCTGACACTGCTGTTCCCGAGTTCGGCGGTGCCCTACCTAATGGGCCCGTTGCTGATACTCAAGTTTGCCTGCTCAGCGCTGACCGCCTATTGCTATCTGCGCCGATTCTGCCGCTATACGCATAATGCTACTATCGGCGCACTGCTGTATGCCTTTTCGGGCTTTTCGGTTTACAACATTTTCTTTAATCATTTTCACGAGGCAATCGTGTTTTTTCCCTTGCTGCTGCTCAGCCTTGAGATGTTCATGGCAGAGAACAAGCGCGGCCTGTTTGCGCTGACAGTGGCCATGTGCTGTGTTTCCAATTACTTCTTTTTTGTCGGCATGGTTGTGTTCACCGTCATCTACTTTTTCATCCGCCTTTTCTCGCGCGCGTGGAGCCTCACCGTCGGTCGGTTTGCCTGCCTCGCGCTCGAGGCGGTGCTCGGCCTGTTGCTGGCAATGTTTTTGCTGTTGCCGTCGGCAATGGCTGTACTGCAAAACTCACGCGTCGACAGTTTCATGACCGGTTGGGACGCTATTTTGTACGGCAAAAATCAGATTTTCCTCAATGTTATCGAGGTGTTTTTCTTCCCGCCGGATTTGCCGGCTCGCCCCGTGTTCTTTACCGGCTCGGATGTCAAGTGGTCATCGCTCGGCGGTTGGCTGCCGCTGTTCGGCATGACCGGTGTAATTGCATGGCTGCAGGCAAAGCGCGGCAGTTGGCTCAAGCGCATCATCGTCACTTGCATCATCATGGCGCTTGTGCCCGTGCTCAACAGCGCGTTTTATATGTTCAACTGGGCCTATTATGCCCGCTGGTTCTATATGCCGATACTGATGATGGCGCTGGCCACTGCCAAGGCGCTTGAGGACAGCGAGATAAACTGGGCGTCTGCCTTCCGCTGGAGCATCGGCATCACAATGGCCTTTACGCTGGTCATCGGGCTGTTTCCGCGCACTTACAGCGACGGCAAGTTCTCTGACTTTGGCCTGTATGACCAGTCTCAGCCGGAGTACAAAACTCGCTTTTGGATATGGTGCGCCATTGCCGTCGGCTGTCTGACTCTGCTTGCGGTTCTGTTCCACTGGCGCGGATTACTGTGCCGTCCGGACGAAAACCGCGGCAAGTGGCTGCACACCATGCGCAAGTCGGTGGGCGATTTTACACTCACGGCCACGGCGCTTGTGTGCCTTGTGTCGTTTGGCTACTCTGCCATGTTCATCGGCATCGGCAAAAATTTGTCATACGATACCAAGAATTTCATCATACCCAATTTGATTGAGGGCGAGATTGACCTGCCCGACCGCGACACCTGCTACCGTGTCGATGTGTATGACGGAATGGACAACACCGCCATGTTCCTCGGCTATCCGACCATTCAGGCCTTTCACTCGATTGTACCGGCGTCGGTAACCGAGTTTTACGAGTCGGTGGGCGTCGAGAGAGGGGTAGCCAGCCGTCCCGAGACCGAGCATTATCAAATCCGTTCACTGCTCAACTGCCGCTTCTTGTTCGACTATGACGGCGCCGGCAGTCAGATTTTCTCGGCCGAGGAGAACAATTCAACCATGCCCGGCTGGACCCAGTACGACTACCAAAACGGCTTTTACATTTACGAGAATCAGTATTATATACCCTATGGCTGTACCTATGAACACTATATCAGCGACCAAATGGTGGATGCGGAGTATTCGTCCTACCGCGAGTCGGTCATGCTCAAGGCCATCATTCTGACCGACGAGCAGATTGAGCGCTACGGTAGCCTGCTGACCGATATCGGTACTATCAATTACGAGGATTTCAGCGAGCAGAGTTACTTTGACGATTGCACGGCACTGCGACAGACATCGGTTAACAACGGCTTTGAAAAGGACAACAGAGGCTTCACATCGACCGTTAATCTGCAAAGCGACAATCTGGTTATGTTCGCCGTGCCGTATGACAGCGGCTGGTCGGCCACTGTCGACGGCGAGGCTGTTACTGTGGAGAAGGTCAATAACGGCCTCATGGCGGTGCTTGTGCCGGCGGGCGAACATACCGTTCGCTTCGATTACACCACGCCCGGTCTGACCGGCGGCATAATCATTTCGGCGGTGGCGATTGTGTTGCTGGCGGCCTATATTCTGCTATGCCGTGTTTATTACCGCCGCCACAGCGCAACCGTCGAGTATCCCGAGGGCGCGCAGATGCAGGCGGCCAATGATGCCGACGATTTGGCGGTCAAGGAGTACGAGGACAGCCTCTTTTCGCCCGACAGCGAGCAAGAAGCCGCCAAAATCGACGAGGATTGGAAACTGGACGGCGATGACGGAGACCAAGTCGCTCAGCCGGAGGAGGATGACGGTGAGCAGGAAAACCCGTGAACTGGTAATGGGCGCGCTGACAGCGGCCGTATATGTTGTGCTGACATGGCTGTCGTCAGCCTTTGGATTGGCCTATGCCGGTGTGCAATTGCGCTTGAGCGAGGCGCTGTGCGTACTGCCGGCATTCACGCCGTCGGCCGTGATTGGTTTGACTGTGGGCTGTGCTCTGTCCAATATCACCAGTCCGTTTGGACTGGTCGATGTGGTGTGCGGCTCGGCCGCGACGCTGATAGCCGCACTGCTTGCCCGTGCAATTTCTCGCAGTCACAACCGCGCCGCTCGGTGGCTGATACCGCTGCCGGCCGTCGCGGTCAATGCGCTGGTGGTCGGCGCAGAGGTGGCCGCCTTTTCGGGAGAGGCCTTTGCGCCGGTGTTCGCGCTGACTTGCCTGCAGGTCGGTGTGGGTCAGTTGCTCGCTTGCTACGGGCTGGGCATGCCGCTCTATTTCGCGGTGAAAAAGCATATGATGGCGCTGACCGACAGCCGGTAACGAGCGCCGTGCTTTCATTAGTCACATAAAAAGTAAAAAGGACTGCGGCGTCTTTTGAGCTGCCGCAGTCCTTTTATAAAACCCGAGACATGAAAACCCCTCCGAAACCGTGATGGCTTCGGAGGGGTGAATACTCGATAAGATATGAAATTATCTCTTTGAGAAATAAGAACGCTGTTTTGTAGTGTTTTATAGCGTTTTGAAAAGTCCGATAAAATAAGGCTTTTCCTTGATTATTGTATCATAACTTTTTGTAAATTGCAATAGATTTTTGTATTTTCGGACATCAAAAGGACATCAACGGACATCAATTTCCATTCAGTTTTAAGGAAATCAAATCAGCAACTTTTGCCTTTGAGCTTTTCAAAACATCAGCGTAAACATTCGCTGTGGTTGATACATCAGAATGACCGAGCAACTCACTTACAATTTTTAAGTCAATACCGCTGTTTATCAAAAGCGTTGCGTTGCAATGGCGTAAACTATGCAAAGTAATAAAGTCAAAGTCTGTACCTTTTACAAATCGTCTGAACTGTGTATTTAGTCCCGACCTGTCAACATAATTTCCGCTCTCTGTTGTAAATACCATTTCAGGATAAGTATATAATTTTCCGAGTTTGCTCAACTTTTCATCATTATACTTTTTCTGTTCTCTGAATATATCAGCCAATATATCCGATAAAGCAATATAACGGTTACTTGTTGCAGTTTTCGGCGGTTGAAGCCAATGTTTACCGCCCACATCCGTTAAAGTGTTTTCAATGTGAATTGTCTTATTTTCAAAGTCTATATCTTGCCAACGGAGAGCCAAACACTCACCTGAACGCATACCTGTAAATAACAAAACTTTTATAATGCGGTTGAATTGTGTGTTATCCTCAACCATTTTTAACAAGGCTTGTGCTTGATTTTCATCAAGAAAAGGCTTTTTTTCTTTTGCTGTTTCCGCTTTTGGCAATATAACCGCCTTTGTGCAGGGCGTTTCTTTGATAAAACCTTGCTCCACAGCACGAGCAAAAACACTTTGCAAAATGACATATACTTTGCGACAAGTCGCAGGC
>JAQXHB010000051.1 GCA_029007015.1 Bacillota bacterium
TGAACATTGGAAAAATCAATTTGTTCTTCCACAGCGGGAGCCGTCTGAGTGGCCTCCGCAGGAGCCGAAGCTTCCTTGGAAACCTTCTTGTCAGAGTCCAAAGGTTTCATTGTCGGGAACAGCAAAACGTCGCGTATTGAGGGCGAGTCGGTCAAGAGCATGACCAGGCGGTCGACGCCAAAGCCAAGTCCGCCTGTGGGCGGCATGCCGTACTCAAGCGCCGTGACATAGTCATAATCGACCTCGGCGTTGCAATCGGGCTCCTCAGCCAGTTTCTTCTGCACCTGACGCTCAAAGCGCTCCTTCTGGTCAATCGGGTCATTCAACTCGGAGAATGCATTGCCGAACTCGGTGGCATTTATGAAATACTCAAACCGCTCGGTAAAGGCCGGGTCGCTTGGCTTGCGCTTGGCAAGCGGGCTGTTTTCAACCGGATAATCGTAGATGAAGGTCGGCTGAATCAACTTCTCCTCAACAAAAGCGTCAAACAGTTCAATCAGCACCGTGCCCTTGGTCGCGTCATCCGGCACCTCAACATGCATACGCTTGGCACACTCGCGCGCGGCGGCATCGTCGGCCCATTCATAGTAGTCACAGCCCGAATACTTCTTAACCGCTTCAACCATTGTCAGGCGCTCCCAGTGGCCCATATCAATCTCAGTACCCTGGTATGTGATGACCTTGCTGCCGCAAATTTTCTCGGCCAGCATGGTGTTCATCTCCTCGACCAAATCCATCATGCCGTGGTAATCGGTAAATGCCTGATACAACTCAATAGAGGTAAATTCGGGATTGTGCTTGGTGTCCATGCCCTCGTTTCTGAATATACGGCCAACCTCGTACACACGGTGCATACCGCCGACAATAAGCCGCTTTAAGTACAACTCGGTCTCGATGCGCAGGTACATATCCATGTCGAGGGTGTTGTGGTGGGTCTTGAACGGGCGGGCAGATGCGCCTATCTCAAGCGGCACCAGAATAGGTGTGTCGACCTCCAAAAAGCCCTTGGAATTAAGATATGAGCGAATCTCGCTGAGTATTTGCGAGCGCTTGTAGAAAGTGTCGCGCACATTGGGATTAACGATGAGGTCAACATATCGCTGGCGATAACGCAGGTCGTTATCCTTCAGCCCGTGGAACTTCTCCGGCAGGGGCAGAAGCGACTTGGCCAGCAGGGTTATAGCCTGCGTATGCACCGAGATTTCGCCCGTCTTGGTCTGGAAAACGAAGCCCTCAATGCCTACGATATCGCCTATATCCATTTTCTTAAAGCCGGCATATGCCTCCTCGCCAACATCGTCGCGGCGTATATATGCCTGCACCGTGCCGGTGCTGTCCTGCAGATGGTAGAAACTGGCCTTGCCCATGATGCGGCGGCTCATGATGCGACCGGCCACACGCACAGTGGCGCCGTCAAAACGGTCAAAGCCGTTTTTAATCTCGTCGGCGTAAGCGGTAACATCGTACTTGGTAATCTCAAACGGGTCGGTGCCGGCCGCCTTGAGTTGAGCCAATTTATCGCGGCGCACCTGCAGTACTTCGCTAATGTCGTTATTCTGCTCGATAGCTGTGTTCTGTTCCATTTTTGCACTTCTCCTTTTAACACAAAGCGGACGGATAACCCGAAGCTACCCGTCCTAACAATTCTATCTGGTGATTTCAATAATCTCGAATTTAAGTTCACCGGAGGGTGTTTCGGCAATTACGGTGTCGCCAATTTTGTGGCCGAGCAGAGCCTTGCCGACCGGAGCCTCATCCGAAATTTTGCCGTTCATCGGGTCAGCCTCGGCCGAACCGACAATTGAATATGTTTCTTTTTCGTTGTATTCAACATCGAGCACTGTAACGCGCGAACCGATGCTGACACGGCCTGTAGCAATCTCGTCCTCGTCGATTACCTTGACATCTTTGAGCATAGCCTCGAGTTCGGTAATGCGAGCCTCGACCTTTGCCTGCTCATTTTTTGCCTCGTCATATTCGCTGTTCTCCGACAAGTCGCCGTAGGAGCGTGCAACCTCTAATTTGTCTGCAATCTCCTGTCGTGTTTCGTTTTTGAGCGTTTCAAGCTCTGCGCGCAAATTTTCCAATCCTTCAGCAGTCAGGACCACTTGTTTAGCCATGATTATTGCTCCCTATCTCCGCACAGTTGATATTTTGACAGTCGGCCGCCGGTGCGGCGGCGGGCCGAACAGCAGAGTAATAAAATGAGAAAAGCGGCACAAATTGCCGTTCATAATAATACTATTATAGTTTCACAGCCGCTCTGTGTCAAGTCATATTTTTTGCGCCAATGCGTTGGTATCAATCGGTGCGCCGCCATGTATACCGAGCATTACCGGCAGGCCGATATAATCGCTTTTGCCCATCAACTGCCAGCACGCCGCGGCGAAATCAAACGGCTCGATTTTGTCCGGAACGGCCGTGCCCTGCGGCAGTGAAATGCTCTCACGCACCACCTCAATACAGCCGTGTGTGCGCGGGGCAAAGATAACTCCGCCGACCGAAAATGAGCCGATGCCTTCAAATCCCTGCGGTGCCAGTACAGCCGAGCAACCATCAAGCACGGCAGCATCTCCGCCGACGACCGGCGAGACACCCAGCCGGCGGTAAACCGACTCGGCGTATCGGTCGTACTCATCCACGCGCGCCGTCAGCACGCGCACCGTCTCGGCATATTCAAGAAGCCGCACGACCAAACGCGGCTGATTGGCCGGTATGTCCACGAGACCCAGCGTCAGTTTCTTGCCCGCCTTTGCCGCTTGCTCTATCACGCTGACCGCCGCCTCTGTCAGCAACTCCTGCTCATAGCGACTGCTGTCAAAGCGAGCGCACCCACAGTCGGGTGGAAGAGCCGTTTCGCTCGGCAGCAGCAGATTTCGGGCGCATTTGCCGCACAAGCGTGCAATGTTCTGCCAATCAGTGCGCTCAGCGTCGCAGTCGGTCAAAACTCTGTAATAAAAACTACCGTCATAATCTATCCGTTCAACAAAAGGGCGCGGGCGGCCGACGGCACGCTTCAGTTTTTTGAAAAATCCGCGTCGCTTTACTACACCCGTATAAACAACTGCAAACATAGTTTTTCATCACCGATAAAAACTATGTTTGCCTTTTACATGTTATAATCGCTTTTTATAAAAAATATTTGTCACACCGTTACACATCATGATGCCTTATTCGGCTGTTCCTGTGCGACGCTCTCTGCCGCCTCAAGCATATTCTCGGCAAAAATGGCGTATCCCTTGGTCGGGTCACCGACAAACACATGGGTTACAGCGCCGACAAGGCACCCGTCCTGCACAATCGGACTGCCCGACATACCTTGAACGATGCCGCCGGTGATATTGAGCAGTTCTTGGTCGGTCACCTTGACCAAAAGATTTTTGGTCAGGTTGCCGTCGCTGTAATCTACGCCTGTTATTTCGCAGTCGTAGTAGCGCGGCGTGTTGCCGTCAACGGTGGTCAGTATCTTGGCCGCGCCTGTGTGAACCTCCTGACGCATGGCCACCCGCACCGTGTCTCCGCTCAAATTGGCGGATGTCTTGGCATATATTCCCATATCACTGTTGGACTCCACCTTGCCGATGGTGCCGATATAACTCATCACTCCGCACAACTCTCCGGGCGAGCCTGCCGCCCCCTTTTTGACGCCGACGACGGTGGCGGTCACCATCTCCCCTTCACGAACCGGAACCAGCATGCCGGTGTCGGCATCGCAAATGCCGTGTCCCAGCCCCGCCGCCGTGTGGGTTGCCGAATTATAAAAGGTTAGCGTACCAATGCCGGCCGAACTGTCGCGCACCCACATGCCCAGTTTGTATGTCGAATCTGCGCCTGAGCGCGCCGGACTAATTTCAGCCGTTTTTTTCTGTCCGCCACGGCTGTACTCAACCCTGACGGCACGGCCGCCCGCATCGGCAACCGCAAGGGCAATTTCGGCATTTGAATAGACCTTTTCGCCGTCGACTGAAATTATCATGTCGCCTTTTTCAATGCCGGCGTCGCGTGCCGGACAAGTGCCGCCGCTCGCCGTCGGCACATCGGACAGTCCGACCACCATCACGCCGTCGGTATACAGTTTAATACCAAAGGGCGTGCCGCATAGGGTTACATACTTTGACTCGGCCGACACCAGCCACACATCTTTGATTGGCACGATGCCCAGCACGGTCAGTTCGGCCGAGCAAGCCTCTCCTGTGGCTGACACCTGCTGAATTTTGTCGCTTTTACAGCGCACCTTGAGCGGCAGTTCCAAGCAAAAATCGCCATCATTTACCACCGTATAGCAGTCGGGTGTTTTATGATAAATGTATATACTATATGTGAACAGCGCCGTGCAGAGAACGGCCAGTATCAGTGCAAAAATTTTTGTTAATTTTTTTGCAAATTGCATTTTGTCACCTCCGATATCTCACAACCTTATTTTCTCTCGGCGGCGACCGATAATTTATCCAAATAAATATCCCATCTCCACATTTTTGTCCTTCGGGCACAAAAACCGGCCATGTGCGTCTGCAGTTTCAACAAAATGGCAAAAAAGTTAACGCCGAAATTTGCAAATGCAGTATTCTCGGCAAAAAGCCCATCCAGACTGTCAAAAAATCGGCATGAATAAAAACAAATAAATAAGCCGGCGCCGCGTGAGGCAATCATTTGCTCTGGCGGCACCGGCTTTCATTAACTTGGTGTCATTTATTACATTTTTATGTACTGACAAAACTGACGGTCGGCTTACAGTTCGCCGTCGGCTTTCATTTGTGCAATCTGTTGCGCCTGAATCTCCGCATTGTAGGAAATAACCGGTTCAATGTCAAGGCCGCGCTTTTTGCGGTCGATATAGTTCTTGGTTATCTTCATAACCACGCCGGAGAGTGCAATGACGCCGATAAGGTTGGGTATCATCATCAGTCCGTTGAAAGTATCTGAGATATCCCATGCAAGCGATGAGGTTAAAACAGCACCGAAGAAGGTGGTGATGATGTGTATAACCTTGAATACAACCGTAGTCTTTGAGCCGAAAATATACTCCCACGCCTTTGAGCCGTAGTGAGACCAACCGAGCACGGTTGTAAAGGCAAACATGAACATGGCAACTGCAACAAATTTGGCGCCGATGCCGCCCCACGGGAACACTTGGTTAAAGGCGGTTGCAACCAGCGTTGCATCGGATGCGCCCTCTACGATGGCGCCGGTAGTAAGGTCGTACACGCCCGAGGTAAGCACCACCAAAGCGGTCATTGTGCAAACAACCATGGTGTCTGCAAACACCTCAAAGATGCCCCACATACCCTGCTTGACCGGCTCTTTGACATTGGAGTTGGAGTGTACCATAACCGATGAACCGAGACCGGCCTCGTTTGAGAATACGCCTCTCTTGAAGCCCTGCGTCATAACGGTGCTGATTACAAAACCGATACCGCCGCCGAGTGCCGCGATTGGCTCGAATGCGTTGACAAAAATTGCTTTAAATGCGGGCAGAATGTTGGCATAATTAACGCCGATGATGACAACACCGCCGACAATAAAGAGCAATATCATAAAGGGAACTACCTTTTCGGCAAAGTTTGCGATTCGCTTGAGGCCGCCCAAAACGATGAGCGCAACAAGCAGCATGATAACGATGCCGATGATTACCTCATAGACATTAACCGCGCCGAACAGAGATTGGCCGGAGAGAGATGCAATTGGAAATGCGCTTTCGACATTAAGCACGATTTTGTTGACCTGGCCCATGCTGCCGATACCGAAAGAGGCGAACATGGCAAACACGGCAAAAATAACCGCCAAAACCTTGCCGAATACCTTGAAGCCCTTTTTGCCGCCAAGGCCGTCCTGCAGATAGTACATCGGCCCTCCCGACCACTCGCCCTTGGCGTTCTTGCGGCGATAGTAGATACCGAGCACATTTTCTGCGTAGTTGGTCATCATGCCGAAAAATGCGGCCACCCACATCCAGAAAACTGCACCTGCGCCGCCCACGCAAATAGCCGCAGCAACACCGGCAATGTTACCGGTACCGACGGTAGCCGCCAAAGCGGTGCACAGCGCCTGAAAGGGCGAAATCGACGCTTTTTCCTTGCTGTGTCTAATAACGTCCTTTTTGAAAAGGCTGCCGATAGTGTTTTTCCACCATTCACCGATGTGCGAAATCTGAAAAAACTTGGTCAGCACTGTCATCAACA
>JAQXHB010000052.1 GCA_029007015.1 Bacillota bacterium
CCGTCCTGCCGACCTCATCAAGCCGGAACTTGATAAGTACCGCGAGGAGGCCAAGGACTTGGCCAAGAGCGACGAGGATGTGCTCAGTTACGCCCTCTTCCCGCAGGTGGCTGAAAAGTTCCTTGCCAAGCGCAATGCACCGAAAACCGACGACAACGCTGTACGCCAACTGATTGTCGAGGACATTTCATTTTAAATAGCAGTGAACAGCCGCGGTGAGTGTGCCGCGGCTGTTTTTTTGCTGTGATTTAGTAAAAAAACTGTTGACAACAGCCGCGGGATATTATATAATGATGAGGCTGTAAAGCAAATCACCTTTACAGAGGAGCGAAAGATAGTGGCTAAGGATATGAGCACCGTAGTGCTGCTTGACTATTACGGCGAACTGCTGACCGATAAGCAGCGCGAGTTGCTTGAGTGCTACTATAACGAGGATTTGTCGCTGTCAGAGATTGCCGCAAACGAGGGCATCACCCGTCAGGGCGTGCACGATGCCATCAGACGCGGCGAGGCTGCGCTGGCTGACATGGAGCAGAAACTGCACTTTATCAGCCGTATCAGGAGCATCGAGTGTGCTGTGGCTGATATGAGAGCCGTGGCCGAGGATATTCTGAGCGGGGATGTCGAGCCTGACGAGGGCGCCAGCGCAATACTCGGATACGCCGACTCCGCACTGATGTAATCGGAGGATTGACATGGCATTTGAGGGATTGACCGATAAACTGTCAGCCGCGTTCAAACGGCTGCGTTCAAAGGGCGTTTTGAGTGAGACCGATGTTAAAGAGGCCATGCGCGAGATACGCCTTGCTTTGCTTGAAGCCGATGTTAACTTCAAGGTCGCAAAGGAATTTACCGCAACCGTCACCGAGAAGTGTATCGGCCAAGAGGTCATGAAGAGCCTCTCTCCGGCACAGATGGTTATTAAAATAGTTAACGAGGAACTGACTTCTCTCATGGGCGGTGAGCAAAGCCGCTTAAACACTTCGCCGCGTCAGCCCAGCGTTATCATGATGTGCGGACTGCAGGGCGCAGGCAAGACTACCCACAGTGCCAAGTTGGCCAAACTGCTCAAAAAGCAGGGGCATCGCCCGTTGCTGGCCGCGTGCGATATTTACCGACCGGCCGCTATCGACCAGTTGAAGGTGGTCGGTGAGCAGGCAGGCGTTCAGGTGTTTGAGCAGGGCACACAAAAGCCCGAAAAAACCGCCGAGCAGGCCATTCGCCACGCGCGCGATTACGGCAACGACTTTGTCATTATCGACACGGCCGGCCGACTGCACATCGACAGCGAACTTATGGCCGAACTGGAGCGCATTAAGCAGGTTACCGAACCGAGCGAGATTATGCTGGTGGTCGACGCTATGACCGGACAGGATGCCGTAAATGTTGCCCGCAGTTTTAATGACCAACTGGGCATAACCGGCGTCATGCTGACCAAACTTGACGGCGACGCACGCGGCGGTGCCGCGCTGTCGGTCAAGGCTGTTACCGGCAAGCCCATCAAATATGTCGGCACCGGCGAAAAGCTGGACGACATTGAGGAGTTTTACCCCGAGCGAATGGCATCGCGCATATTGGGCATGGGCGATGTGCTGTCACTCATTGAGCGTGCCGAGGAGCAGATAAATGAGCAAGAGGCCGAGAAAATGGTCAAAAAGCTCAAGGAAAACTCATTCGATATGAACGATTTGCTCGACCAGTTCCAGCAAATCAAAAAGATGGGGCCGCTCAAGCAGGTGCTGTCGATGATTCCCGGTGTGGGTAATCAGTTAAAAGATGTCGATGTCGACGACCGCCAACTGGTGCGAATCGAGTCGATTATATATTCAATGACCAAGGCTGAGCGCTCCAAGCCCGAACTGATAAATGCCAGCCGCAAGAGGCGCATTGCCGCCGGCTGCGGACTGAAGGTGGAGGATGTTAACCGGCTTCTCAGGCAGTATGAGCAGATGAAAAAGATGATGAAGCAGGTTGGCAAGCAGCGCCACGGGCGAGGCGGCTTTGGAGGAATGGGCGGTATGCCGCCCGGTATGAGATTTTGATTTCAAGCAATCAATTTGATTGAGTGAAGATATTATTACTGAAAAATGGAGGTGCTTATTGTGGCAGTAAAGATCAGATTGCGCAGAATGGGTGCAAAGAAGGCCCCTTTCTACCGTGTAGTTGTCGCTGATTCCAGATATCCGCGTGACGGTCGTTTCATCGAGGAGATTGGCTACTTCAACCCGCTCACCGAGCCGGCAGAGGTAAAGATTGACGCTGAAAAGGCCAAGAAGTGGATTGCTAACGGTGCTCAGCCGACCGATACCGTTAAGGCATTGCTCAAGAAGAACGGCATTATGTAATATGTGCTGTTCACACAGGAGGGTAATTGCATGAACGAGTTGTTGGCCACCATTGCACGCGGACTTGTCAGAAATCCCGACGCAGTAAGTGTCACCGTCGATGAGCCCGACGCCGAGGGCGTTACGGTTTATCACCTGCACGTTGCCGAGGATGATATGGGCCGAGTTATCGGCAAGCAGGGCCGCATTGCAAAGGAAATTCGCATTGTTATGCGCGCTGTCGCTAACCGCGACGGACAGAAGATTTCGGTAGAAATCGACTGATAATCGGGTCGGCCGTCAGTGCACGCTTTTTGCGTCGCTGTCGGCAGGCCCGCTTTTACTATAATCAAGGGAGGATTTGTATGCTCAAGCAGTATTTGGAGGCGGGCAAGATTGTCGGCACGCACGGCGTCCGCGGTGAAATGCGCGTTCAGCCGTGGTGCGATTCTCCGCAATTTCTGACGGCGTTCAAACGCCTCTTTACCGATAAAAACGGCGGCGGCGCACTGGAGGTGCTGCAGTCAAGGGCACACGGCAATATTGTGCTCCTGCGTGTTAAAGGGGTTGACGATATTGCCGCAGCCGAGACTCTGCGCGGCAAGGTGGTATACATCGCCAGAGAGGATGCCGACCTGCCGCAGGGCGCACATTTTGTGCAGGATTTGATGGGCTGCAAGGTGTTCGAGGAGGACGACGGACGCGAGTACGGCGTTATCAGCGATGTTTCTCAGACGGGCGCCAACGATGTCTGGCACATCAGCCGTGACGGCCGCGAGTACCTGATTCCTGTCATTCCCGATGTTGTCCGTACGGTCGATGTCGAGGCCGGCAAGGTGGTAATTCATGCACTGAAAGGGCTGTTTGACGATGAGGATTGATATAATGACCCTTTTTCCCGATATGTGTGAACGGGTGCTTAGCGAGAGCATTATCGGTAGGGCGCGTGCGGCCGGCAAAATTGATGTCAGGTGCACCGACATTCGCCCATTTACCGAGAATAAGCACGGCCGAGTCGACGACTATCCCTATGGCGGCGGTATGGGCATGGTTATGGCGGCTCAGCCCATATATGACTGCTTTCAGTCCATATGCAGTGAGCGGGGTGAGCGTCCGCACCTGATTTACATGTCGCCCAAGGGTAAGGTTCTGACCCAAGCACGCGCGCTGGAGCTTTCTCACGGTGACGGCTTTGCGGTGTTGTGCGGCCACTATGAGGGGGTCGACCAGCGCCTATTGGACGAGATTGTAGACGAGGAAATTTCCATTGGCGACTATGTGCTCACCGGCGGCGAACTGCCGGCGCTGGTACTGACCGATACGGTCTGCCGTCTGGTGCCGGGCGTGCTCAGCAATGATGCCTGCTTTGAGGAGGAGAGCCATTTCGGCGGATTGCTTGAGTATCCGCAGTACACCCGCCCGGTCGAATGGCGGGGCCGTGAGGTGCCCGAGGTACTGCTGTCGGGCAATCACGCCGTTATCGAGCGGTGGCGTCATGAACGCGCGGTAGAGGAGACCGAGCAAAAGCGTCCTGACATGTTGGATATCTATCAGGGCAAATTGTGAACATCCTATAAATATTATTAACAATTGTGGCAATAATGCACAAACGCCATATTTAAAACGCATTTAACTTTGTCGAGTTGAGAGAACTTTGTCGCAAGCCGGTTAATTTAATTGACGCCGACCGGTTTTGTGGTATAATATATAACAAAGATTTTAAATTCAAGGAGCGATACGAATGTTTGTAAAAGACGTCGTTGTTCAGAATAAAGATGGGCTTCATGCCCGCCCCGCCACCTTCTTTATTCAGAAGGCAAATGAGTACAAGTCCTCAATCTGGGTAGAGAAGGAGGAGCGTCGCATCAACGCCAAGAGTCTGCTTGGCGTGCTGTCGCTCGGCATCCTCGGCGGCTCCAGCATCAGAATCGTTGCCGATGGTTCTGACGAGGAGGAGGCAGTCAACGGACTGGTCAATTTGGTGGCATCCGGTTTCGCAGAATAATCACAGATAATTCATCAGCAGCACCGCGCAATCAATGACTGCGCGGTGCTGTTTGTATTTTTTTCATCTTCATGGGCATGATAACCAATGAGGTGAGGTCTTGTGCTTGTTACGCTTATCCGTACGGTCATATTGTATGCGGCGGTAATCATCAGTATGCGCATAATGGGCAAACGCCAGATAGGTGACATGCAGCCCAACGAACTGGTGGTGACCATACTTATATCCGAAATTGCGGCACTGCCCATCCAGGATATCGACCAGCCGGTGGTAAACGGCGTGGTGTCGATGTTTGTACTGGTCATCTTGGAGGTAATCCTGAGCGCGCTGTCGCTAAAGTGGAGCCGGGCACGGACATTTCTCAACGGCCGCCCGACCATCCTCATCAACGACGGTGTTATCGACCAGAGGGCGATGAAGCGTGTGCGAGTTACCATTGATGACCTGTTGTCGGGTCTGCGTCAGCAAAATATATTCAATATTGACGATGTGCGGTACGCCATCATGGAGACCAACGGGCAACTGAGCGTCATGCTTCGCGAGGAGCGTCAGCCGGTTACGGTGGAGCAGGCCGATGCAACGCCTGAGGGCATCGGGCTGTCTGTGCCGGTGGTGTGCGACGGGCGCAAGCAGTCACAGTTCATGCAATTGACCGGCATCAGCGAGCAACAACTGCGGAGCGCTTTGCGCGATAAGGGCGTGCAGGTGAGCGATGTGTTTTTGATGACCATTGACTCAAAGGGCAACGCATATATGGTCAAGCGCGGTGACGGCACATGAAGCGTATAGTTGCCGCAGTGGTGCTGGCTGCTGTAATTGCGGTGCTGGCTGTGGTCGGCCGCATGACCGTCAGCACCAACACCGACAAGATTGACCGACTGCTGGCATCGGCCTATGACAGCGCGCTTGCGGGTGATTTTGCCGCGGCCGCCAATTATGCCAGCGACGCCGAGAAATCCTTTGTCGAATGTGAGGAATACATCTCGATATTTGTCGACAGCAGCCTTGTCAATGATTTCGGCGTCGCTATCGGCCGCCTGCCACTGCTGGCGCACGAGGAGATGTCGGCGGAGTTTTTGTCTGAGTGCGCGGCTACGCACATAATGCTCATTCACATTGCAGAGGGCGACAAGCCGATACTGACAAATATTTTCTGATTTGCTATTTTAGCGAAAAGCCGACTATTGACAAATAATAAAAAAAATATTATCATAATAGTATAAAAAATGCCGAATTGACGGCATAATATATGCAGAAAAGGAGATGAATGGTATGAAATCAAGAAATATTTTTTGCATTATAGGTGCAATCGTTACGGCTGTTGCCGCTGTTGCGGGTATCGCTTACCTCGTTTATAGATTTATCGAGCGCAAGGAGTGCCTGTGCGAGGACTACGATTGTTTTGATGACTGCTATTGCGACGACGATTGCTGCGATGATGACTGCTGTGATGACGGTTGCTGTGATTGCGGCGATGAGTCCGACGGCGAGACTGAGGAATAATTTTTGCGGCCTTGGCGGGGTTCGCGCCGAGGGGGGCGGTACAACGGTGCGTTGTGCCGCCTTTTGCATGGCCGAATTTACATATATAATTTGTCGAATGAGCAAAATAAAATTCAAGGTAGAATAATTATGAAGTGGTTTAAACTGCACGCAAGTGATAAAAAAGCCTTTTTTGACGGCATGCACGACGGTGTTCCCATCGGGCTGGGCTATCTGGCGGTGTCCTTTTCGTTGGGCATAACGGCGAGAAACGCCGGTATGAATGCCTTTCAGTCGTTTTTAGCCAGCCTTTTGTGCAATGCGTCAGCAGGGGAGTACGCCGGATTTACCCTCATTGCCGCTCAGGCTACATATATCGAAATGGCCGTCATGACGCTCATTGCCAACGCAAGATATTTGCTGATGAGCTGCGCCATGAGCCAGCGAATGGCACCGGGCACCGGCATACATCACCGGCTGCTGATGAGTTTTGATATAACCGATGAACTGTTTGCCATTGCCATCGCCCGCCCGGGCTACCTGAACCCATACTATACATACGGCGCGGTGGCGACGGCGGCGCCGTGTTGGGCGCTCGGCACGGCACTCGGTACCGTTGCAGGTCAATTGCTGCCGGCAAGTTTGGTTAGCGCCTTGGGCGTCGCCCTTTACGGCATGTTTTTGGCGGTGATAGTTCCGCCCGCCAGAAAGGATAAGGTCATTGCAGGACTTATCGCCGTCTGCTTTATTGCCGCTTATGCGGCCGCCTATCTGCCCGCTTTTGCCGGCATTTCGTCGGGTACACGGACTATCATCCTGACGGTGGTCATTTCGGCGGCCGCCGCGCTGATTTTCCCGAGAAAGCAGTTGGAGGATGAGGCAAAATGAGCCATAACACATACATATATATATTGATTATGGCGGCGGTATCGTTTGCTATCAGAGCACTGCCGCTGACGCTGATACAACGGCAGATTAAAAACAGATTCTTGCAGTCATTTCTCTACTATGTGCCCTATGTGACGCTGTCGGTGATGACATTCCCCGCCATTTTGGAGGCCACACAAAGCCCGATAGCGGGCGCAGTCGCCCTCGCGGTCGGCATTTGTGCAGCATGGCTCGGCGCCGGCCTGTTTAAGGTGGCCGTCGGTTGCTGTGCCGCGGTGCTCGTCGTAGAATGGCTGCTGCCGTTTGTTATGTAAATGGCGATTAGAGCCGCCGCACCTGCACTCGGACATATGCCCGATGCCCTTAATCAGACCATAAAAACACACAAAGCCCCGCTGGCCGGCGGGGCTTTGTATGTTAATTATATAATCAGTTGTCGTATCCGTTGGGGTTGTTCGACTGCCAGCGCCAGGTGTCCTCGCACATCTTGTCGATGTCGCGCTCGGTCTTGAACCCGAGCAGGCGCAGTGCCTTGTCGGGGTTGGCGTAACTGTAGGCCAAATCGCCTGCGCGGCGCGGCGCAACCACATAGGGTATCTTGTGACCGCATGCCTTCTCAAAGGCGTGAACCAGTTGCAGTACGCTGAATCCGTTGCCGGTGCCGAGGTTGATGGCGTCGATGCCGGTGCGGCCGGTGATGTAGTTGATGGCTTTGACATGGCCAACGGCCAAGTCGCTGACATGTATGTAGTCGCGCACGCCGGTGCCGTCGGGCGTCTCGTAGTCATCGCCAAACACATTGAGGTGCTCCAATTTGCCGACAGCCACCTGTGCGATGTAGGGCAGCAGGTTGTTGGGAATGCCGTTGGGGTCCTCACCGATGAGCCCTGTTTCATGCGCACCGATGGGATTGAAGTAGCGCAGCAAAGCGATGCTCCACTCGTTGTCGGAGGCATAGAGGTCCTTCAAAATTTCTTCAATAATATACTTGGTGCGGCCGTAGGGGTTGGTCACTTCGCCGGTGCTCATTTCCTCGTTGTAGGGCACCTTGTTGTTGCCGTAAACGGTGGCAGACGAGCTGAACACCATACGCTTGCAACCGTGGTCGGCCATGGCCTGACAAAGGGTTACGGTGCCGCTGACATTGTTCTCGTAATAGGCCAGCGGAATTTTGCACGATTCACCGACCGCCTTGAGTCCGGCGAAGTGAATGACAGCGTCGATTTTGTTCTCGTCAAACACCTTATCCAGTCCTGTGCGGTCGCGTATGTCACACTCGTAGAACTTGAAATCTTTGCCGGTAATTTGCTTAACGCGGTTGAGAGCCTCGGGTTTTGAGTTGTAGTAATTGTCGATAACGACGATGTCCATTCCGGCGTTGAGCAGTTCAACGCAGGTATGCGAGCCGATATATCCGGCGCCGCCTGTAACCAGTATTGCCATATACAATCATCTCCTTATAATCTGATTATACATTATAATAGGGCGGTAATAAATGGATTATTGTTTCATCAATATGTAAAAAATGTCTCAAATAACGCCCTATAACAAAAAAATATCAATTTTTTCAATCTAACCCTTGAACTGGTGACAAATTTTGCGTATAATATTTTTTAGTAATCATTTAGGCTGGGACTATGCGGTCACCGCCTATTGAAAGGAGTCCAAATATGAACTATTCACATGAAGTGGAAAAAATGTGTCCCGTAGCAAAGGGACCGCACCACGGACCCGCCCCCATCCCGGAGGAGGGACAGTGGGTCAAGGCTTACGAGATTAGTGACATCTCCGGCCTGTCACACGGCGTCGGCTGGTGTGCTCCTCAGCAGGGCACATGCAAACTGACCCTCAACATCAAGAAGGGCATCGTCGAAGAAGCGTTGGTCGAGACCATCGGTTGCTCGGGCATGACACATTCGGCCGCTATGGCCGCCGAGGTACTTCCGGGCAAAACTTTGCTTGAATGTCTCAACACCGACCTCGTTTGCGACGCTATCAATGTTGCCATGCGCGAGATTTTCCTGCAGTTCGTTTACGGCCGCACTCAGTCGGCCTTCTCAGAGGACGGTCTGTCCATCGGCGCCGGCCTTGAGGATTTGGGCAAGGGTCTGCGCTCGCAGGTCGGCACCATGTTCTCGACCAAGGTTAAGGGTGTTCGCTATATGGAGATGGCCGAGGGCTATGTCACCAAGATGGCTCTGGACGAGAACGACGAGGTCATCGGTTACCAGTTTGTACGCGTCGGCAAGATGCTCGAGGACATTCGTCACGGCATGAGCGCCAACGAGGCTTTTGAGAAGAACACCGGCAGTTACGGCCGCTTCGCAGACGCCGCCAAGTACATCGACCCCAGAGAAGAATAATCGGAGGAGGACAACTATAATGGCTAATGAAGTAATGTTTGAAGGCAAAGAAAGACGCATGGCCACGATAGAAAAGTGTCTCGCCGAGTATGGCCTCGAGAGCCTCGAAGCTTGCAGAGACCTTTGTCTGTCAAAGGGCATTGATGTTGAAAAGATTGTAAAGGGCGTTCAGCCCATCGCATTTGAAAATGCTGTTTGGGCATACACCCTCGGTGTTGCCATCGCTCTGAAAAAGGGCGTTAAGTCGGCCGCCGATGCCGCCGCCGCAATCGGTCTCGGTCTGCAGGGCTTCTGCATCCCCGGCTCGGTTGCCGAACAGCGTAAGGTCGGCCTCGGCCACGGCAACCTGGGCGCAATGTTGCTCAACGAGGATACCCAGTGCTTCTGCTTCCTGGCAGGACACGAGTCATTTGCCGCCGCAGAGGGCGCCATCGGTATCGCCCGCACCGCCAACAAGGTGCGCAAGACTCCGCTTCGTGTTATACTCAACGGTCTGGGTAAGGACGCCGCTTATATTATTTCGCGTATCAACGGTTTCACATATGTCAAGACCGACTACGATTTCCACACCGGCGAACTCAAGGTTGTTGAGGAGCGCGCCTTCTCCAACGGCGAGCGTGCCGCAGTCCGCTGCTACGGTGCCAACGATGTTCTCGAGGGCGTTGCCATCATGAAGGCCGAGGGCGTTGAGGTTTCCATCACCGGTAACTCTACCAACCCGACTCGCTTCCAGCATCTCGTTGCCGGCACCTACAAGAAGTGGGCTATCGAAAATGATAAGCAGTACTTCTCGGTTGCATCGGGCGGCGGTACAGGCCGTACCCTGCACCCCGACAATGTTGCCGCCGGCCCGGCTTCTTACGGCCTGACCGACTCCATGGGCCGTATGCACGGCGATGCTCAGTTTGCCGGTTCTTCTTCTGTTCCGGCTCATGTTGAGATGATGGGCCTCATCGGCATGGGCAACAACCCGATGGTCGGTGCTACCGTTGCTTGCGCAGTTGCAGTTGAAGAGGCTGGCAAGTAATTTCACGGGTTAAATAAACTCATGGCAAACCGCTGTGGGGCGTAAGCCTCGCGGCGGTTTCTGCACTGAATTTTACCGATTTGGCGGCGGTATTGTGATTATAAAATTTTGTAACAACCGTGAAAAAATGAACAATATATATAAATAATATTGACAATTTGTAAATTTAGGATATAATGTAAAACAGTGATAGTGTAATTGTTGGTATATGCTGTGATTTATCCCATGGGGCGGCGCAGTCGCGGGCTCTGGCTTTGCTGGAGTTAGGGCCGTTTGCTTCGATGCTCGTGCTTGGGTGTGTCATTGGTGTTATCATACATTTATTACTACAATTTTTTAGGAGGTTTTTCAATTGTTCAAGTCAAAGTTTAAAAGTTTGCTTGCAGTTGTGCTCGTTCTGGGCGTTATGGCTACTATGCTGTCATTCGCGCTCACCGCTAACGCCGCCACAACTGTAACCACATGGA
>JAQXHB010000053.1 GCA_029007015.1 Bacillota bacterium
GGTCTGGCGCTCGGCAAGGGAGTTGTCATTGCACAGACGCGAGATGAGGCCAAGCAGGCTGTTGTCGAGATGATGCAGGACAAGAAGTTCGGCGCAAGCGGCGACAACATTGTTATTGAGCAGTTTCTGACCGGGCCAGAGGTGTCGGTGCTTTCATTTACCGACGGCAAGACGGTTGTGCCGATGGTATCCTCCATGGACCACAAGCGCGCCGGCGACAATGACACCGGCCTCAATACCGGCGGAATGGGTACTGTAGCGCCCAATCCTTATTACACCGCTGACATTGCGGAGCAGTGCATGAGAACCATATTCATGCCCACCGTCAGAGCGATGAACAGCGAGGGACGCACTTTCAAGGGCTGTTTGTACTTTGGACTGATGCTGACGCCCGACGGGCCGAAGGTCATCGAGTACAACTGCCGCTTCGGTGACCCCGAAACTCAGGTGGTACTGCCGCTGATGGAAAGCGATTTGCTGACCGTCATGCAGGCGACCACATTCGGCAGACTGGCCGATGAGGAAGTGCGCTTCAGCGACAAGAGCGCCTGCTGTGTCATAATGGCATCGAAGGGATACCCCAAATCATATGATAAGGGGTTCGAGATTGATATTCCGAATGAGATTTCCGACAGCGTATATGTGGCCGGTGCCGAACTTGACGGCGGCCGACTGGTTACAAACGGCGGTCGCGTGCTCGGCGTAACGGCACTCGCGGATACACTTGGTGAGGCGATAGATATCGCTTACAGCAGGGTGGACAGCATCAGTTTTGACAACGCCTACTACCGCGGCGACATCGGAGCGCGGGCTTTAAAAGCATTGGAGGATGTTTGATGGTTTACAGAGTATTTGTTGAAAAGAAGGCCGAACTGGCCAATGAGGCCAAAGCACTGCTCAGCGACGCCCGCACCCTGATGGGCATTTCGTCCCTTGAGCGGGTGCGCGTTATCAACCGATATGACGCCGAGAACATTACGGCAGAACTGTTTGACTATGCCAAGGGCACGGTTTTCTCTGAGCCTCAACTGGATATGGTGTCGGACAGCATTGATCTTGGCGGCGCTGTCGCTTTTGCGGTCGAATACCTGCCCGGTCAGTTTGACCAGCGCGCCGATTCGGCGGCGCAGTGCATACAGATTATTTCACAGGGCGAGCGCCCCGCCGTACGCACGGCCAAGATATACGCGCTGTACGGCAACTTGAGTGACGCTGAAGTTTCGGAAATCAAAAAATATGTTATCAATCCGGTTGAGGCGCGTGAAGCGTCATTTGATAAGCCCGAAACACTGCGCACCGATTATGATATACCGACCGAGGTCAGCACTCTCGACGGGTTTATCGACCTTGACAGAGCAGGTCTGGAGGCGTTTGTCGCTCAGTACGGCTTGGCTATGGATGCCGACGATATCGCATTTTGCCAGCAGTACTTCAAATCCGAGCACCGCGACCCAACCATTACCGAGATACGCATGATCGACACATACTGGTCGGATCACTGCCGTCATACCACATTCCTGACGGTCATAGACGATGTAAAGTTTGAGGATAAATTCCTGCAGGATGCCTATGAAGAATACATGTCAGTTCGCCGCCAACTTGGCCGCACAAAGCCCATTTGTCTGATGGATTTGGCCACCGTTGCGGTTAAGTATCTGCGCGCAAACGGCAAACTTGACAAACTGGATGAATCGGAAGAAATCAATGCCTGCACCGTCAAAATCGATGTCGATGTTGACGGCGAGAAGCAGCCGTGGCTCCTTCTGTTCAAAAATGAAACGCACAATCACCCGACCGAGATTGAGCCTTTCGGCGGTGCGGCCACCTGTATCGGAGGCGCCATTCGTGACCCGCTGTCGGGCCGCTCGTATGTCTACGGCGCGATGCGTGTGACCGGCGCGGCCGACCCGCTTAAGCCGCTCGATGAGACCATCAAGGGCAAACTGCCTCAGCGCAAGATAGTTACAACCGCTGCGGCCGGTTATTCGTCGTACGGCAACCAGATTGGACTGGCTACCGGCCAGGTCAACGAGCTCTACCACCCCGGCTACGTTGCCAAGCGCATGGAGATCGGCGCCGTGGTGGGCGCCACCCCGGCCAGCCACGTGCGCCGCGAGCGTCCCATCCCGGGCGACGTGGTGATTCTGCTGGGCGGACGCACCGGCCGTGACGGCATTGGCGGCGCCACCGGCTCGAGCAAGGCCCACAACAAGGAGTCCCTGGCCAAGGACGGCGCCGAGGTCCAGAAGGGCAACCCGCCGGTGGAGCGCAAGCTTCAGCGGCTGTTCCGCCGCGAGGACGCCTGCCGGCTCATCAAGCGCTGCAACGACTTTGGCGC
>JAQXHB010000054.1 GCA_029007015.1 Bacillota bacterium
CTGTCAGGTGCTTTCATTCCCGTTACTGAGGACGCCGGCATGATTGCCGCCTCTCGCAGCGGCGCGCTCTGCCTTGAAAAATTAGAGGCTATGACCGCTGTGTGCAGTGTCGGCCTTGACATGATAAACATCCCCGGCGACACTCCGGCCGAGATAATTTCGGGCATCATCGCTGACGAGGCGGCCATCGGTATGGTCAATTCAAAGACCACCGCTGTGCGCGTCATTCCGGCCATAGGCAAGGCGGAGGGTGACGAGTTGTCCTTCGGCGGACTGCTCGGCAGCGGGCCGGTAATGCATGTCAACCGCTACGGCAATGACAAGTTCATTGCGCGCGGCGGCAGAATACCCGCTCCCATGCAGAGCCTGAAAAACTGATTGATCTTTATAATCCTGTTAAAAAACGGTGACGGTCATCGCTATTGCGGCCGCCGCCGTTTTTTTGCGGGAATTATTTGTGTTGATAATCCAAGCAGGATATGGTATAATAATGCAAAATGAGGTTTAATTTAACAGACATATAAAGGAGACATAAAAATGATTTATGCAGCAATACTCGCAGGCGGCAAGGGTACACGCATGCAGAACACCGATGTGCCCAAGCAGTTTCTCGAACTGGACGGCAAACCCATCATCATCCACACTGTTGAAAAGTTCCTGATGTGCAATCGCTTTGACAGAGTTTATATCGGCATCAATCCCGATTGGCATTCATTTTGCGAGGACTTGGTGCGCAAGTACATCGGTGACAACGACCGAATGAGAATTGTGGTCGGCGGCGCCGACCGCAACGGCACCATTGTCAATGTGCTGGACGCTATCGAGAGCGAAAACGGCTTAAACGATGACGATATTATCGTAACCCACGATGCCGTCCGTCCGTTTGTGACCGACCGAATCATCGAGGAAAATATCGACAGCGCTATCAAGTACGGCGCCGTTGACACGGTCATACCGGCCACCGATACCATCGTGCGCTCCGACGACGGCGCTGTCATTGCCAACATACCCGACCGCAGTACACTTTATCAGGGTCAGACACCCCAGTCATTCAACATCAAACTGTTGCGCGAATGTCTTGACAGCCTGACCGAGGATGAGAAAAACACCTTGACCGACGCGTGCAAGATACTGGTGCTCAAGAACCGCAGCGTGCATCTTGTCGCCGGTGAGGTGCTCAACTTCAAAATAACCACCGTCGGTGACTATCAACTGGCCACCGCAATGCTCAAGAAGTAAATCGGGAGATGTATAAACTTGATTAACTATGTTTATCGGCTTATCTCGCCGCGAGTGATAACGGTCAAATACACCAACATCGACATCAACTGCGGGCGGGTCATTGTGCGCCCCAAGTTCATGTCGATTTGCCACGCAGACCAGCGCTATTTTACCGGCAGCCGCGACGCCGCCGTCCTGCGCAAGAAGTTGCCGATGGCCCTCATACACGAGTGCATGGGTGAAGTGGTCAACGACCCGTCCGGCACATTCAGAATCGGTGAAAATGTCGTTCTTGTGCCAAACCAGCCGGGCACACCGGTTGAGGGGGTTTACGCCAACTATCTGCGTGACAGCCGCTTTTTATCGAGCGGCAACGACGGATTTATGCGCGAATTTATCGACCTGCCGTCCGACCGCGTTGTGTCGTGCGAAGGGGTCAAACCCGAGTTGGCCGCTGTCACCGAGTTCATCAGTGTGGCCTTTCATGCGGCGTCGCGCTTTGAGCGCGCTGTGCAGACTAACATCGGCTCTGTCGGCATTTGGGGTGACGGAGGTCTCGGTTATCTGGTGGCGATGGTACTGCGTTACAGACTGCCTAAAGCCAAGATATATGTCATTGGCATGGACGAGCAGAAGTTGTCCCGTTTTTCATTTGTTGACGGCACATATCTGTCACACGATTTGCCGAGCGATTTTCATGTTGACCACGCATTTGAGTGTTGCGGCGGTGACGGCTGTTACTATGCCGGCCGCCAGATTATCGACATAATCAACCCTCAGGGCACCTTCATGCTCATGGGCGTATCTGAAAAAGAAGTGCCGCTCAACACCCGCATGGTGCTTGAGCGAGGTCTGACCCTCGTCGGATGCAGCCGCTCCGACCGAGTGGATTTTGAGAACACCGTCGAGTTTTTGCGCGACAGCAAGGTGCAAAACAGAATTAGCAAAATCATTTCAGAAGTGTGCGAGATTAACTCGATACAGGACATCTACGATGCCTTTGCGCATGACGCCACCAATCCCTTCAAAACCGTCCTTAAATGGAATATTTAGGAGTATGACATGAACCGCCGTATAGTTGATAAAATATGGTTTGAGCGTGCCACGCTGGTCATTTCCGGCCGCGGCAGTATGCCTTGCGCCCGATTTGTCAGCGACGGCGGAGGTGTTTTTGAGCCGACCGAATGTGTCAGCAGCGGCAGTCGGTTTGAATTGCGGTTTGATGTCATCAGTGGCTTTGACGGCCGTCCACTGAGCAGCGGATGGTGGCGGTTTATATGCCCCGACACCGATTTTGAAGTCGACGCTCTGCCCGAGCACGATTACAGTTGCAACGGCGATGCATACAGCCTGAGCCTTGCTTACGAAAACGGTGGCATTTGCATGGTAAGTCAGTTGCGTATCCGCCCGACATCGGCCAAAAACCGACTCATTACACTGTTGCTGCGCGCGGCATTTTCCGTCTGCCGACCGTTCAGGCCGCGCAAACAGCCGCGCATCATATTCACCTCTGAGTCGCGCAGTAACCTAAACGGAAACATGCGATATATTTACGATGAGTTGCAGCGTCGTGAGGAATGTAAACATTATCAGATTATCCCATTTTTCTGCCGACCGGGTGTGTTTTCAGATTATTTTAAATGCGCGTGTCTGCTGTCCACCGCCGACATAATTATTACCGACGACTATCATCCGGGGCTCTACCGACTGAAATACCCCGACGGTGTCAAAGTTTTTCAAGTTTGGCACGCCTGCGGAGCCTTCAAAACGGTTGGATACAGCCGCTCCGGCACAAATGGCAGTCCGCGCATAGGCGGCCCGGCTCACCGATGCTACACCCACGCCATTGTCAGCAGTGACCGAGTGCGCCGCTATTACAGCGAGGCTTTCGGCATCTCTATGGACAGAGTGTACGCTACCGGCGTGCCGCGCACCGATGCCCTGCTCAGTGACAACTATCTGACCGACGCAAAGTCACTGATTAAGTCTCTTTTCGGTGATTTGGGCGGAAAGCGCATCATTCTCATCTGCCCCACATTTCGCGGTGACGGTGCATCGTCGGCCTACTATCCGTACGAACAGATTGATTTTAACGCACTGCACCAACTCTGCCGCCGTACCGATTCGGTGGCGATTTTTAAAATACATCCGTTTGTAAAGGACCCGCCCCCTATCCCCGACCGATGCCGCGACTTGCTGTTCGACGGCTCGGGGATACGCGAGATAAACGACATTCTTGCAGCGGCCGATGTCATTGTCACCGATTATTCATCGGTGATATACGAGGCGTCAATTTTGGGCAAGCCGATGCTGTTCTACACATTTGATTTAGAGGAATATATCGCCTCGCGCGATTTTTACGAGCCGTTTGACAGTTTTGTGCCGGGCGAGATATGCAGAACCTTTGAGGAGTTAATATCCCGTCTCGACGGCGAAGTCAATAACAGCAAATCTCTGGCCTTTCGCCACCGAAACTTTGACCGCCTCGACGGCAAGGCGTCGGCGCGTGTGGTCGATTTGATACTCGGCAAAGAATAATAAGCAAGAAATAAAAAAAGCACCGCAGCTATTGCCGCGGTGCAAAAGATGGAGCTGTTAACCAGATTCGAACTGGTGACCTCTTCCTTACCAAGGAAGTGCTCTACCTACTGAGCTATAACAGCGTCACAACATCTGTTATTATAATACATTTATCTCTGATTGTCAACATAATTTTTATTGTTTTTTCACTTTTTAAGGGAGTTTTTAGATTGAATAACGATGCATTTACAGCCGGCGTCGAAGCCGGCGGATTGGTAAGCACAAATCAAATCAAATTACTGGTGGCTCACATCATTTGCACCGTCGGCAAGCCGATTGGACGGCAACTGCTTGTTGATAGCCTGCAAAGCAGCGGTCTGGCAAATTACTTTGAGGCGTCTGCCGCAGTCGACAGTCTCATCAACGGCGGAAACGCCGAAATAACCGATGATGGGTTGGTCAGCCTGACCGACAATGGCGTAACAGCGGCCAAGGAACTGGCTTTTACCCTGCCCGTATTTGCAAAGGAAAAGGCCATGCGCACCACTCTGGCACTAATGGCCAAGACGCGCGAAAAAGAGGACAACACCGTAAACATTGAGCAGGTTGACGGCGGCGTGTATGTCACCTGCACAATCAGCGACGGCAACCGCGTTTTGCTCTCAACAAAATTATTGGTAGCGGATATGGCACAAGCATCGACCGTTCAGCGACTTTTCCTTGACAATCCAATGAAAGTGTTCAGCGGTTCAATCGCACTGCTGACCGGCGATTATGACGCTGTCAAGGAGCAGTTTGAGGCGGAATAGCCGCGCCGTCATGCCGTTTTGCTTGGCTGTGCTCATTTGGTTTGTGTGGCTTAATCAGGCGCTCTCCCAACAACTGTTGCACCCATTTTAGAGGCAAAAATATGTTAATTTAACTTTTTCAGGCAGTTGCAGATATTGCAACTGCCCTTTTTGCAGAAAAGATAAGCCATCTTCAGCACACAAGCACTGAAGATGGCTTAAAAACATATTTTATCTCCCGATAATTCATCGGCAGAAAGGCGACAGTCAACTAATTATAATTAGCCGTTAACCTTGGTAACAACGCCCGAACCGACAGTGTGGCCGCCCTCACGGATAGCGAAGCGGAGGCCTTCCTCGATAGCGATAGGAGTGATAAGTTCAACATCCATCTCAACGTTATCGCCAGGCATGCACATCTCGGTGCCCTCGGGCAGAGATACAACGCCGGTAACATCGGTGGTACGGAAGTAGAACTGCGGACGGTAGTTGTTGAAGAACGGAGTATGACGGCCGCCCTCTT
>JAQXHB010000055.1 GCA_029007015.1 Bacillota bacterium
ACCGTAATATGGGGGTATAGCTCAGCTGGGAGAGCGCTTGAATGGCATTCAAGAGGTCAGCGGTTCGATCCCGCTTATCTCCACCAAAAAGCACAACATCCGAACTCGGTGAAGGGTTCGGATGTTGTGCTTTTTGTTACACTAAAGAAAATTATTTACTCATATATTGGCCTCTCGCCGCGCGTCGGCTCTTAAAGCAAGTCGGCCAAAGTGACGCTGTCGAGGTAATTGGCGATGATAGCGTCCAACTTCTCCCACATGGGGAGTGTTTTGCAATTACTCGCACGGTGGCACTTGCTCGGCCCGCAGTCAAGGCACGACACCGGCGCCAATGTGCCCTCTGTCAGCCGCAGTATCTCCCCCACTGTGTATTCATCGGGTGCGCGATTAAGCCGATATCCCCCGCCCTTGCCGCGAAGTCCCTCAACCATGCCTGCCTTTGACAAAGTCGATATAATGCTCTCAAGATACTTTTCGGATATCTCCTGCTCATCGGCAATGGTGCCGAGGGCAATATACTTTTCATCATCGACCTTTGCCAGTTCGAGCATAACTCTGAGCGCATAACGCCCCTTTGATGACACAAGCATTACTACACACCTCTTTCATATAAACATATATTACCACAGGGTATATATGAAATCAAGCAATTTTTGCGGTAAATTATATGTGCGATGAGTGCAACTGCTCTGCGTATCTGACCGTCTCCATGGCATCTTTAGCGTACTTGTCGGCGCCGATCATGTCGGCGTACTTCTGTGTCAGCACAGCGCCGCCGACCACCACACGGCAGTTTGGCACGCGCTCGCGAAGCAGTTTGATGGTGTTCTCCATAGACTCAAGAGAGGTGGTCATAAGTCCGCTCAAGCCGACCAGCGGAGCACTCTCGCTTTCTGCTGTTGAGACGATTATTTCGGGGTCGACATCTTTGCCGAGGTCGATAACCTCGTAATCATAGTTTTCAAGCAGCACTTTGACAATGTTTTTTCCGATATCGTGTATGTCGCCCTTTACAGTCGCCAAAACAATCTTAAACTTTCTCTCCCGTGCGGTTCCTGAGGTCAGAAAACTCTCTTTAACCTTGTCAAAAGCCGATTGTGCCGCCTCTGCACTCATCAGCAACTGCGGCAAAAATGCCTTCTTCTGCTCAAAGGCGATGCCGATTTCATCGAGTGCCGGTATGATGAAATTATTGATTACTTCGAGCGGTTGAGTATCGGTAAGCAATGCTCCTGCTGAGGCAGATGCAACCTCTCTCAGTCCGCGAACAATGGCCTGATGAAGGGCCGTGCCGTTATCGGCGGACACTTCGGTCGGCTTTATGTCGGCAGACGGCTCATGCTCGGTAGCATACTTAATGTAATCCATGCAGTTACCGTCCAAACCGACCAAAACGCAGTATGCGTGGTAGGCGTCCATCATCTCGCGCGAGCGCGGATTGACTATTGCCGCCTTTAATCCGCAGTTCATGGCCATGGTAAAGAAGGTGGAATTAACAATCATGCGGGACGGCAGACCGTAAGAAATATTGGAAACTCCGAGGCTGGTATTTATCCCCGCCGCGCTCAGCCGTTTAATGCACTCAAGTGTAACGCCGGCCGATGCAGTATCGGTCGACACGGTCATTGCAAGCGGGTCAACGATGATATCGCGTCTGTCAATGCCGTATTTTTTTGCCTCGGCAATTATTCTCTCGGCAATCGCAACGCGCCCGTCAGCGTCGTCCGGTATGCCGTTTTCATCCAGCGTCAGCGCGATTATCGCGCCGCCGTACTTCTTTGCAATCGGGAACACGGCGTCCATCGACGACTGTTTGCCGTCGACCGAATTGATGAGCGGTTTGCCGTTGTACGCCCTAACAGCCTGCTCCATGGCGCATTTATTTGATGTATCAATTTGCAGAGGCAGACTCGTGACCGCCTGCAACTCCCTCACGGCGCGCAGCAAGAAGTCGGCCTCGTCAATTTCGGGGAGGCCTACATTGACATCCAACACTTCGGCTCCCGCATCCTGCTGAGTGACGCCTTCATTGAGAATGTACGCCATATTGTTGTCGCGCAAAGCCTGCTTAAACGCTGACTTTCCGGTTGGATTAATGCGCTCGCCGATGATAACCGGACGGCGGCCGAACTCAACGCACTGAGCGTACGACGATATTACCGTTCTGTTCTTATAAGACGGCAATGAAAATGATATGTTTTCGGTTGCTCGGCGCATCTCTCTGATGTGCTCCGGCGTAGTCCCGCAACAGCCGCCGAGTATGGTTGCCCCTTTTTGAGCAATTTGCGTCATTGTCTCGGCAAATTCGGCAGTTCCGCACTCAAATACCGTGCGGCCGTCAACAAGCGACGGCATGCCGGCATTGGGGTTAACAATGACAGGGGTCGACGAACAGCGCAGAATTTCCTCCACCACCGGCAACATCTTCTGCGGGCCGAGACTGCAGTTGATGCCGAGCGCATCGACTCCTAATCCCTCCAGCATGGCGACCATGGCGGCCGGCGTAGCACCGGTAACCAGTTTGCCCGACTCATCATAGGCGTTGGTAACAAAAATCGGCAAATTGCTGTTCTCCTTTGCCGCCAGCACTGCCGCCTTTGTTTCGTAACTGTCGTTCATTGTCTCGATGAGTATCAGATCGGCACCGTATTTGACGCCGAGACGCACAGTTTGAGCAAATATTTCGACAGCCTCTTCAAAGTCGAGGTCGCCAAACGGCTTTAACAGCCGACCGGTCGGGCCGATATCGAGAGCGACAAATCGCTCTGACCCGTCACCCAGCCGAGCAATGGCACTGCGGGCATTTTGAATGGCCGCGGCAATGACCTTTTCCAGCGAAAAATCGCCGTCACCGCTGTATTTAATGCTGTTAGCGCCGAATGTGTTGGCCGATATGATATCACTGCCGGCCGCAAGGTAATCGTAGTGCAGGTTTGTGACAGTATCGGCATGGGTTATATTCCACACTTCGGTCAACTCGCCGGCGGCCAGCCCATACTGCTGGAGCATGGTGCCGTATCCGCCGTCAAAATATACCCGTCCTGTTTTAATTTTTTTCAATATATCCACAGTTTTATCTCCTAAATTCGCACTCGGTGTTATCGCACATTTCGCATGAGTTGTCGCACTCAATGCCCTTTGACGCGCCTATACCCACAATAGCCGAAACCGACTTGCTCGGCAACATCAGCAAATTCTCGGTTAGGGTGACACCGATTTTACGGCGGCAGTCAAGCAGCGCAAAAATATCGTTTTGCACCGCAAGAGGCACATCGCCGTAGCCGGGGCTGAAGCGCGGGCGCAGATGTTTATCGCTGTATTGCTCAGCCAAAATTCGGCATATCTCGTCGCACCACGCCTCTATTGCGGCGGCGCCGGCGGCTTGAGCCACAACGGCATGAGACGGCGACAGCAGCGAATAACGGCTGATAATTCTATCCACCTGAAAGCCGACAGTCGCGGTGAAAATCACCGCCGACTGACAGCCGTTTAAATTTCTTTTAAGCGCCTTTGATGTCACCGTAATCGGCCCGACCGATACGGTGTCGCCGCTGACGGTGACCGAAAAACAGTCATAGCACGCCTTGCAATCAATGGCGGTGGCGACCTCGTCAGTGCACCGTTCTATCAAGGCCGCGTCGTTTTCCTTAGGACTTGCACCGCCGTAACCGAGATAGCGAAGTATCTCTTTGCGGTCAAGCAAAATGCGCCTATTATTAGGGCTGATGACGCTTACCATCTTATCGGTTCCTCGGTATTATTTCGGACAAATTGTTCAAAATAGCCTCGGCCACATCGGGTTTATTCATTGAATAAACATGTATCGCGTTTACACCGTTTGCAAGCAGGTCAATTATCTGGTCGGTTGCATAAGCAATGCCGGCCTGCTTCATTGCGGCAGGATTACTGCCAAAGCGGTCGACCAACGCCTTGAACCGCTGCGGCATATGCGAGCCGGACAGTTTGATGGCTCTGTTTACCTGATTGCCGTTGGTTATGGGCATTATTCCCGCAACGATGGGCACGGTGATGCCGGCTTCGCGTATTTTGTAAAGAAAGTTATACAGCAGATTGTTGTCAAAGAACATCTGTGTGGTCAAAAAATCACATCCGGCGTCGACCTTTTCCTTCAAATGCAGTATATCATCCTTTTGATTGGCGCTTTCGGGATGAACCTCAGGATAGCAGGCACCGCCGATACAAAAATCGCCGCCGCTCATCTTCAGTTCACGCACCAGTTCGACTGCGTGCTGATACGGCCAACCGGTGCGGTCGCTATCGGCCAATTCGGGCGGGATATCGCCGCGCAAGGCCATGACATTATGTATGCCGCACGCCTTCATTTCCGATATTTGAGCCGAGACCATGTCGCCCGTCGACGAAGCACAAGTAAGGTGCGCCAAAGTAGGCACACCGTACTTGCTCTCGATATTCTTTGCAATGTCAAGGGTATAGCGGCTGGTGCCGCCGCCGGCGCCGTATGTTACGCTCATAAAATGAGGCCTTAGCGCCGCAATTTGCTCAGCGACATCTCGCACACTTTCGTAACTGTCGCTCGTCTTTGGCGGAAACACCTCAAACGACAGCATGGGTTGTCCCTTTGCAAACAACTCGGTCAGTTTCATTTAATTTGCTCCCATTGAATCAATAATTACAGTTTGCATGTCCAGCCGTAGGTGTCCTCAAGATTGCCCCACTGTATTCCGGTCAGAGTATCGTAGAGGTGCTGTGTTACCTGGCCGATCTTGCCGCCGTTGATGGTGTATTTCTTATCCTTGTAGCAAAGTTCACCAATCGGTGACACGACGGCCGCTGTTCCGCAGCCCCATGCTTCTTCCAATTTGCCCGTCTCAAGAGCGTCAATGAGTTCATCAACACTAATAAGCCGCTCGCTGACCTTGTACCCCTCATTGCTGAGCAGTTCAATGCACGATTTTCTGGTGATGCCGGGCAGAATGGAGCCAACCAGTTTAGGTGTGACAATTTCGCCGTCAATCTTGAACATAACATTCATCGCGCCGACTTCCTCAATGTACTTGCGCTCAACGCCGTCAAGCCACAGCACCTGAGAATATCCCTTTTGCTCGGCGCGCTCGCCGGCGCGTGTGCTGGCCGCGTAGTTACCGCCGCACTTGGCCTCGCCCGTACCGCCTCTGACCGCTCTGACATCGTCCGACTCAATCATTATCTTGACAGGGTTGATGCCCTCTTTGTAGTAACTGCCGACCGGTGATGTGATTATCATAAATGTTGCGTTCTTTACCGAGTGAACACCCAGTGACTCATCGTTGCCGAACATGAAAGGGCGAATATAAAGCGATGTGCCGGGTGCCGACGGAGTCCAATCCTGCTCAAAGCCGATAAACTTTTTGAGAATATCCATGAAGTCATCCTCAGGAATCTGCGGCAGACACATTCTCTCGGCCGATCGGTTCATGCGGCGTATGTTCTCAATCGGGCGGAACAGTTGAACGCTGCCGTCCTCTTTGCGGTATGCCTTAAGTCCCTCAAAAATCTCGGCGCCGTAGTGCAGAACGGTTGACGCGGGGTGAAGGGATATTTTACCGAAGGGTACTATGCGTGCGTCGTGCCATCCCTTGTCGACCGAGTAGTCCATGATAAACATATGGTCGGTAAACACCTTACCGAAGCCGAGGGTGCTGCTGTCCGGCTTCTGTGCCGGTGTGGCAGTTTTTGTGATTGAAATTTCCATCTTACTTCCGCCTTTCTGAGTTATCGGGCTGATTGGCACGGCCCGGTAAAATATTATTCAGCCCGTGCGGACTTTAAATTCCCGTGCGGACATTTAAAACATATCGGCATACTTCGGCAATTGCCGCCGCCAGATGCTTTTCTAATATTATATCACAGTTTTTTTGATAAGTAAATACAGAGCGGTGTTAAAATCCGCAGTCTTTCGCCAGTGATGCGGCGCGGTCAAACAGGCAGGCTATGTGTCGGTCGTCATGAGCATCGCTCGATAGCACCACCCTGCCGCCGAGTGAGTTCCACCTACGCAATATGTCCTCTGACGGATAGGGCTGCTTGGTATAGCCGCGCGCCATACCTCCGGTATTTATCTCCAGAGTAACCTCCCCCGCCAAACAGCCAAGTGCAGTGCGCCATGCTGCAATGTACCTAT
>JAQXHB010000056.1 GCA_029007015.1 Bacillota bacterium
ATCGCCGCCGGCCAGCGCGGAATTGATATCGCTGACATTAGAGCACTCACAGCGCGACTGCAGCATGTCTAACAGTTTCAGGAATATCGCTGAGAGAACCTCGGCATCGTCAACGGCGCGGTGGTGGTTAAAGTCCCCCACCTTGAGCGCCTTTGCCACAGTGTCCAACTTGTGATTGCCGAGGTCAGGCAGCAGCGACCGCGCCATAGGCACCGTATCTGCAAAGGGATTGTCAAACGGCAATCCGCAGCGCTTGGCGCCCGCACGGCAAAACGATATATCAAACTGCGCGTTGTGTGCAATGAGTAATTTATCCCCGCAGAAGTCGAAAAACTCACGCAGAGCGGCATCCTCATCGGGTGCGTCCTTTACCATTGCATCGGTGATGCCGGTCAGTTCGACGACACGCGACGGAATGGGCATATGCGGATTGACAAATGTGTTGAACCGGTCAACCACCTCACCGCCGCGAATTTTGACAGCGCCAATCTCGGTTATGCGGTCGTTTTGCGCGCTGAAACCGGTTGTCTCAAGGTCAAACACCACAAATTCGCCGTTAAACGGCTCACTGCACCGGCCGCTAACCACCGGCACTGTGTCATTGACAAAATATGCCTCAACGCCGTATATCACCTTGAAATCGCCGCCGTCCTTGCGGATGGCCTCCACCGTGTTCATTGCCTCCGGAAAAGCCTGAACCACACCGTGGTCGGTTATGGCAACTGCTTTATGCCCCCACTTGTAGGCGCGTTTGATAAGCGACTCTGGAGATGACATGCCGTCCTTTTCAGACATATTGGTGTGAAGGTGCAACTCCACGCGTTTGTGCTCAGCGCGGTCGGTCTCGATATACTTATCAACTGTGGCAATGCCGTCAGGGCGAATCACATATTCATTGTCCCAACTGTCGTTGATGAGCGCACCGCGCACCACAATAGTAGAGCCGACTTTCAGCCCGTCAAGGCGCTTGCTCTCCTCATTGGGCAGATATGTTTTGATGTGCTGAGAGTAGGTGTAATCGGTGAAATAAATGTTGATACGCTGCTTGTCCCCTTTTTTGGTGGGGGTGCGCTCCACCTTGAATATATCTCCCCACATGACGCATGAGCCGAGGTCGGGATTTATATCGGCAAGGGGTATCGGTTTGCCCTTTACCGGCCGACCCCACAACTGCTGCACCGTATCCATGTATATCTGCGAACCGTCGGTCGGCGGCTCGGTGTGCTCCTTCTTTTTCGGCGCAGGCGCGGGCGGCATCGCCTCGGCCATTATCTGCGGCGGCACCTCAACTTCACCGCTCGACTGAGTGTCGCCGGTGTATCCGATGGTAACACTGCGGCCGAATATGTGGCTGATGGTCTGCTCCAGTTTTTGCGAAGCGCCGCTGTCGAGAAGCACATTCATGCCGCCGTGGTGCAGTTCCACCGTTACCCTATCGCCGTCGGCAGTAATATCGGCATCGTTAAAGTAGCCGTTTACAACGCCGTTTTTGGCCGCAAAATCGTCGATAACGAGGCGCACACATTCGCTGTTAAATAGGCTCTCCGGCATCAGGCAGTCGATGTGCACGGCACGCACCCGGAGTGCCTTTTGCAGTCTGTCTCCGATAGAGCGGTGAGCAGCATAGGCCGCTCCGCTCTCAAAAACCAACTGCACCTTTATCTCGCGCAGTTGCTTGTCAATATTCAGTTCGGTTATGTATATCTCATCACAGTGCTCTCCACTGACGAAATTACCAAAAATATCGGTGAACTTTGTCCTCACCCTTCAGTTACATCCTTTCAATTTCTACAATCAGTTCATCCAGCAGTTTATCTTCGTCGACTCGCCTGACAATCTCGCCGTGCTTGATAATCACGCCGCAGCCATCACCGCCGGCAATGCCTATGTCGGCCTCTTTTGCTTCGCCGGGGCCGTTGACAACACAGCCCATGATGGCCACGGTGATGTCCTTGTTGATACCGGCAAGGCGCTTTTCGGCCTCTTTGACCAGCCCGATAAGGTCGATGCGTGTACGGCCGCATGTCGGGCATGAAACAATGTTCACGCCGCCTCGGCGCTCACCGACACTGCGCAAAATGTCAATGCCGGCCTTAACCTCCTCGACCGGGTCATCGGTCAGCGACACACGGATGGTATCACCAATGCCGCTCAGCAGAAGTCCGCCAACCGCGCACGCCGATTTAATGATGCCGCGGCGAAGGGTGCCGGCCTCGGTCACGCCGAGGTGCAGAGGATATGAGCATTTCTCGGCTGCCATTCGGTATGCGTCAAATGTGATGCCGGTATCGCTCGATTTGAGCGACAAAACGATATTATCAAAATCGAACTTTTCAAGCAATGACGCGTGATACAGGGCGCTCTCGACCAAAGCGGCGGCAGTCGGTGCGCCGTGACGCGCTAATATTTCCTTTTCCACAGAGCCCGAATTAACGCCAATGCGTATCGGTATATTCAGCCGATTACAGCAGTCGGCAACCGCCTTTACTCTACTCTCGTCTCCGATGTTGCCGGGGTTGATGCGTATTTTATCCACACCGGCCGCCGCACTCTCAAGCGCCAATTTATAGTCAAAGTGAATGTCAGCGACCAATGGTGTATCAATGTGTTCCTTGATGGCGCCAATCAGCCTGACCGCGTCCATGTTGGGCACAGCCAGCCTGATGATATCGCATCCGGCGTCGCGCAGGCGAACTGCCTGAGCGATACTGCCCTCTACATCATATGACCGAGTGCATAGCATCGACTGCACGCTGACGGGAGCGCCGCCGCCGACGGCAATATTTCCTACTTTTACCTGCTTTGAAATTCTTTTCTCATTCATATCAGTTTACCCGTTATCAGTTTGTAAATGTCATTGCCCGTAATGAGCAATATCAGCCCCATCAGCAGTATAAACCCAATCGTGTGCACCAGTCCCTCGTACTTGGCCGGAATAGGGCGGCGGAAAACCATCTCGATAAGCACAAACAGCACCCTGCCGCCGTCAAGCGCAGGCAGTGGCAGCAAATTCATAATGCCGAGATTTATGGCAATAAGGCAGGCTATCGACAAGAAGTTGGGCAGTGATGTCTTGGCCGCGTTGCCTATAACGGCGGTTACTCCGACCGGCCCTGACATATCATTGAGTCCGTAGCGTCCGGTGAGCATATCAAAGAGCGACATACAGACAATTCTGCCGTAAGACATGGCCGTTTTGGCCCCGTGTCCGATAACAGAGAAAAAGGTTTTTTCCTCGCCCCGCACATAGAAATCAAGTTGAATTAGCCGCTGGCCGTTCTCGGTCTCGGTCAAATCAAATTTGACACCGTCCAAATTAACCTTCTTGCCGTCACGGCGCACGACAAAGTCCATCACTCCGTCGGTATCGGTTGCCATGATGTAACTCAAATCATATGTTGTAAAAACTGAGCGCCCGTTTGCGCGCACAATCTCATCACCGACCTCAAGTCCGCTGTTGCAACTGACAGCATTCTCGTCAAACTTGGCAACCGTTGTCGTGGCAATGCCCGACGAAGTCGCCACCAGCAGTACAGCCAGCACGACGCCGAGCAGTATATTAAACCCCGCGCCCGCAAGCAGAATGAGCAGTCGTTTCCACGCCTTGGCATTGCCGAATGCGCGCGGATTGTCGCTGGCCTCGTCCTCACCCTCCATGGCGCAAAAGCCGCCGAAAGGTATCAGACGAATGGAATACTCGGTTTCCTTGCCCTTCCTTTTAAACAGGTGCGGGCCAAACCCGATGGCAAATTCATTAACCTGAACTCCGCACAGTTTGGCCAACAAAAAGTGACCGAACTCGTGAATGGTAATGAGCAATAGAAAGAGCAGTATTGCTATCAGATAGGGCCAAACATTGCTCCACAGATTGCCGATAAAAGATAAAATCGCTATTGTAACCACCTCAAATACTGTCAAGAACAAACTGACGCGCGGCCGCGTCGGCATTTAACACATCGTCAATACACTTCACCTCAGCGGCCGGCTGACTCTCGGCCGCCGCCTCTACCAACTCGGCAATTTGCAAGAACTTTATCTTGCCGCTGAGAAAGAGTGCCACCGCCTGCTCATTTGCACCGTTAGCGGCGGCCGGACGCAGTCCTCCCGCCTTGATTGCGTCAATGCACACACGCAAACAGCGGAATGTTTCCATATCGGGCTTGTAGAATGTCATCTGACCGACATCGGTCAGGCTAAGCCGCTTGGACGGGCTGTCAAAGCGGTCGGGATATGTCAGCGCAAACTGAATCGGTATGGACATATCGGGCGCACCCAGTTGCCCTATAACTGCACCGTCATCAAACTCAACCGCCGAATGCAATATGCTCTCGCGGTGAACTACCACCTCAATACTGTCGGGAGACACACCAAACAGATGCACCGCCTCAATGACCTCCAACCCCTTATTCATGAGGGTTGCGCTGTCAATGGTTATCTTGGCTCCCATGCTCCAGTTTGGGTGTTTGAGTGCCTGCGCGACGGTGACATCGCGCAGTTCTGCTCGGCTGCGCCCAAAAAACGGGCCGCCCGAAGCAGTCAAAATTATCTTGTTCAAAGCGCGGTTGCGCGGCGCCGCAAGCAATGACTGAAAAATTGCCGAGTGCTCGCTGTCGACCGGCAAAATCTGCACACCGGCCTTCTTTGCCGCCGCCATTACCAGATCGCCTCCGGCAACCAGCGTTTCTTTATTCGCCAGCGCCACATCATTACCCGCCGCAATAGCGGCCAGTGTCGGGCGCAGTCCGATCATGCCTACAACAGAGTTTAAAACAACATCAGCGCCCTCAAGCGCGGCCGCTTCACACAGCCCGTCGATGCCGGTCACCAATTGATATTCGATATCACGGGTGCGCTCGCGCAACTCCTTGGCCGCGTCAGGTTGCATCACGGCCACCAGCCTCGGTTTAAATTCGCGCAGTTGCTGCTCGAGCAAATCAATGTTACTGTTAGCAGAGAGCGCAAGCACCTTCATCCCGCACTTGCGCACGACACTTAGGGTCTGCCGCCCGATTGAACCGGTCGAGCCTAACAAAACAATATTTTTCATACCGTTCACCTTACATAATAAATGAAAATTGGTTCAGTGCCACGGCAAATAGCGGTGCAACAGCCAACACACTGTCAAATCTGTCCAGCACTCCGCCGTGACCGGGCATGATGTTGCCATAGTCCTTAATTTTGTACCACCGCTTAAGCGACGACGCAAACAGGTCACCGAACATCGACACAACGGCCGACACAGCCAGTGTCACGGCCAGCAAGAGATAGTTGACGCCAATTTGATTGACAAACCGAGTATAAATATATGTCGCCGCAAGCCCCAAAATGAGTGTGGTCAATATGCCGCCGACCGCGCCCTCGACAGTTTTCTTCGGGCTGAGTTCGGGCGCTATTTTGTGCTTGCCGAAGGCACTGCCGACAAAGTAAGCGCCGGCATCGGTCAGCCATGCCGAACACAGCACCATAACCAGCAAAAACAGTCCGTGCGAGTGGCCGCGGACATAAACAAGGCTGTACATTCCGGCTGTGATGTACGCGCAAAACAACGCCACTGTCATGAGACTTTCGGGATTAACTTTACCAAAACGAAGCACCGCTGTAACGATGACTGATGCAAAAAACAGCACTGCCGGATACAAAACCGATATGCGCAAACTGCCGCGCGCGGTAAATATAATAACGGCACCGCACAGCCACGCAATGCACATCAGCAGGCGGTGAGACCGTAGCCCTGCCGTTTTGAAAATCTCATATATCGCAACAGCGGTCAGCAACGCGCCGGTTATCTCAAGCACAAGAAGGTCGCTGAAACTCAGAACCACCACGCCGACAGCGCTGCCGACAGCCGCACTGATTAGCCGTTTTTTCATCCAATACCACCCTTCATTTTGCGTTGCCAAATCTGCGGTCACGGTGCGAATAAGACTCTATGGCCGCGTCAATATCATCGGTCTTGAAGTCGGGCCAAAGTCGGTCGGTAAACCAATACTCGGCATATGCCGACTGCCAGATGAGATAGTTGGATATGCGATGTTCGCCGCCCGGACGTATGATAAGGTCGGGATCAGGCATGCCGGCAGTAAACATTGCATCGGATATATCCTGCTCAGTAAGGCTGTCAATATTCACCTTGCCATCGCAAGCATCACGCGCAATTGCACGCACGGCATGAAGTATCTCGTCCCTGCCGCCGTAGTTGAGGGCAATATTGACCCACAGACCGGTTGCATCGGCCGAATCCTGCTCTGATTTTGCTATCAGGTCCTTGAGTTCGTCGCTCAAAACGCTTGTATCCCCGATAAAGTGCAGGCGTATGTTCTCGCCCTTGAAACTGTCGGTATCCAGCAAATAATCGCGCAAAATATTCATTATTCCGTCGACTTCAGCCTTCGGCCGCTTCCAATTTTCTGTCGAAAAGGCATAGACAGTCAGGTACTTTACGCCAATCTTGTTGCAATAACGCGCAATGGTCTTGAATGTTGACGCGCCGGCGCTGTGACCGGCCGTACGCGGCAGACCCCTGCGTTTTGCCCAGCGGCCGTTGCCGTCCATAATTATTGCGATGTGCTGAGGCACAGTGACCGCGTCCGACTGTTTTTTACGCCTGAAAAACAAAGACATTATATCCGCCTACCCTCGCTTAAAATGGGGCTGCAACATATGAAGCAGCCCCACCCTTAAAATTAAAATTCCATGATTTCCTTTTCTTTATTGCCCAAGGTATCGTCAACCAGTTTAATATACTTGTCGGTCAACTTCTGGGCATCGTTTTCGCCCTTCTTCTGGTCATCCTCGGTTATCTCAGAATTCTTTTTCATAGCCTTAATCCTGTCAATCAGGTCGCGGCGTATCGAGCGCACGGCAACCTTTGACTCCTCACCGATGCGGTGAACATCCTTGACCAGTTCCTTGCGCCGCTCCTCGGTCAAAGGCGGGAAGTTGAGCATAATGGTCTTGCCGTTGTTCTGCGGATTGATGCCTATATCCGACTGATTGATGGCCTTTTCAATGGCGCTGAGAGTCGAAGTATCCCACGGCTGAATCTGCAGTGCGCGAGCCTCAACAACCGACACGGCCGCCATCTGGCCGATGGGGGTGGGCACACCGTAGTAGTCAACGGTCACGCGGTCAAGTATGGCAGGAGTTGCACGGCCGGCACGGATATTGGAAAGTTCCCTCTCCAGAGCCGCAACCGACTTTTTCATCTTTTCTTCAGCGAGTTTAATCAGTTCGTTCATATCAATTTCTCCCTTATGGTTATTTCACAATGGTGCCGATGCGTTCACCGCACATTGCCCTGACAATATTGTCGGGATCATTGAGGTTGAACACAAGTAACGGAATGTTGTTGTCCATGCACAGCGATGCGGCAGTGCTGTCCATGACATGCAAGCCCTGATTGAGCACATCAATAAACTGCAGTTCATCATACTTTTTGCTGTCAGGATTGGTCTTGGGGTCGCTGTCGTAAACGCCGTCAACATTGGTCGCTTTGAAGATAATATCGGCGTCAATTTCGGCCGCACGAAGGGCGGCGGCTGTGTCGGTCGAGAAAAACGGGTTGCCTGTGCCACAGCCAAAAACCACAACCTTGCCCTTATTCAGGTGGCTGACAGCACGGTTGCGGATGTACGGTTCGGCAATCTCGTGCATGGCAATAGCCGTCTGCACGCGGACATCAACGCCCAGTTGCTCCAGCGCATCACCGAGAGCCAGAGAATTGATAACGGTGGCCAGCATGCCCATATGGTCAGCACGAGTTCTGTCCATTTTGCCGCTGGAACGGCCGCGCCAGAAGTTGCCGCCGCCAACGACGATTGCCACCTCAACGCCCATATCAACAACCTTTTTAACGCTCTCGCATATTCTAAGAACAGTGTCAAAGTCAAGGCCATGCTTCTGCTCGCCGGCCATGGCCTCACCGCTCAGTTTTAACAAAACTCTCTTGTATTTTGACTTCATGAATCGCACACCTCCGATTTTATTATTATTTTACAATAAAAGCGCCGCAAAGTAAAGAGAAAAAAGCAACATTTACAAAAAAATGAGCACTGCCGACGACAGTGCTCATAATATTGCGGTTTGGTAAATTACTTAACCATGCTGGCAACTTCGTCAGCAAAGTTATCAGAACGCTTCTCGATACCTTCGCCGCGCTCAAGGCGAACATAAGAAACAATCTTGATGTTGCCGCCGAGAGCCTTGGCAGTGTTCTGAACATACTGAGCCACACTCAGGTCGCCGTCCTTGACGAAAGCCTGATCGACGAGGCAGTTCTCCTTGTAGAACTTGCCGATCTTACCCTCAACAATCTTAGCGAGCACTGCGTCCGGCTTGCCGGCCATCTTGGGGTCCTCTTTCATCTGAGAAATGAGGATGCCTTTCTCATGCTCAAGTACATCAGCCGGAACCGATGCCTGATCGAGATAGCCGGGATTAGCGGCGGCAATCTGCATAGCAATATCCTTGCCGAACTCGACAAAGCCGTCCTTGCCGGCTACATCGGTATCAAACTTAACCATAACGCCGATACGGCCACCACCGTGAACATAGGTAGCAACATCGCCCTCATAACGGACGAAACGGCGAATCTGGATGTTCTCGCGGAACTTCAGGAATATTTCCTGAATCATCTCGGCGGCGGTAGCACCGTCGGCGCCCTTGGTGTTCATCAGAGCCTCAACATCAGCCGGATTTTCATCGGCAACTATCTCGGCAATTTTGAGAGCGCAAGCCTTAAACTCATCATTGCTGGCAACGAAGTCGGTCTCGGTGTTAACCTCGAGCACAACACCGGCACCGTTCTTAACGGTGGTAACGACAACGCCCTCGGCCGCAACACGGCTGGACTTCTTGGCCTGTGAAGCCAGACCCTTTTCTCTCAAATAATCGACAGCGGCGTCCATGTTGCCGTCGCACTCAACAAGTGCCTTTTTGCAGTCCATCATACCGCAACCGGTTTTCTCACGCAGTGCCTGAACATCTTTAGCAGTAAAAGCCATTTTATATTCCTCCAATTACATATACTTAATCAAAAATGCCCGCTTATATGGCGAGCATTTTTTCAGTTGCTTACTCAGCAGCAGCCTCGGTCTCAACCTCAGCAACTTCGTCCTGAGCGGCAGAGCCCTGCTCGCCCTGTCTGCCCTCAATTACGGCCGAAGCCATTGCGCCGGCAATGAGCTTAACGGCACGGATAGCATCGTCATTACCCGGAATGACATAGTCAATCTCGTCAGGATCGCAGTTGGTATCAACAATTGCGATAAGCGGGATGTCGAGTTTCTTTGCCTCAGATACGGCAATGCGCTCCTTGCGCGGGTCAACGATGAACATAGCGGCAGGCATCTTCTTCATATTCTGGATACCGCCGAGGTATTTCTCAAGTTTCTCGATTTCGAGACGGAGTTTAACAACTTCTTTCTTCGGCAGAAGGTCGAAGGTGCCGTCCTCGCTCATCTTGCGCAGTTGATTAAGACGACGGATGCGCAACTTGATGGTGGTGAAGTTGGTGAGCATGCCACCCAGCCAACGGGCATTAACATAGGGCATCTCGCAACGCTCGGCTTCCTCTTTAATAGAGTCCTGAGCCTGCTTCTTGGTGCCGACGAACAGAATCTCGCCGCCCTCTGCCGCAGTGTCGCGAACAAAATTGTATGCAGTTTCAAGGTACTTGACCGTTTTCTGCAAGTCGATGATATAAATTCCGTTGCGCTCTGCGAAGATGTACTCAGCCATTTTCGGGTTCCAGCGTCTGGTCTGGTGACCAAAGTGAACGCCGGCCTCCAGCAGTTGTTTCATTGATACTACTGACATAAAAAATTTCCTCCTTGTTTTAATCCTCCGCCGTGTTCAACGCTCGGGGAACCGCAAGCGGCACAGCCCCTCACTCGCACAGCGTGTGAATTTTTTTGACCGATATATTATATCACGGTATTTTCAATATTGCAATACTTTTTTTGCAATATTTTATTGTTTTTCCTCAGGCAAGAAGCGGTTGCCGCCCTTTCTGCGTCTTGGCGGCGGCGCACCTCCTACGAGCACCGTGTCCTCGCCTATAATTTCAATATCGCGCCACGGGATTATGATGTCCTCTTCACGGCCCAACAGACCGAAAAAGCGCTGTCGTCCGCGGATGACAATTGCAACCACAATCGCGTGCTCGGTGTCAATCTCAACATCGCTGACACAACCGAGCATGGTGCCGTCGCGTATGCAAATGACCTCCTTGCACCGCAAATCCTGTATCCTGCATGACATAACTGTACCCCTCCCACAGTATTATTTATGCAGAAGGGGCAACATTTAGCATTATTTCTCGCGGAATTTGCTTGAGCGCACTGGGTGACGCAGTTTTCTGAGTGCCTTGGCCTCGATTTGGCGTATGCGCTCGCGTGTTACATTAAACTCGGCGCCCACTTGCTCCAGCGTGTGACAGCGGCCGTCCTCCAGTCCGAAACGCAGGCGGATTACCGCCTCCTCGCGCGGTGTCAAGGTCTTGAGCACACCGTCGATGTCCTCATTTGTGATGGTTTTGAGCGCGGCATCATCCGGCGCAAGCGCGTCCTCGTCGCGGATGAAGTCCATCAGCCGGCTGTCCTCCTCCGGGCCGATGGGGGTTTCCATAGAAACTGTCTCCTGCGCCACACGCATTATCTCGCGCACGCGCTCGACCGACATATTCATTTCATCTGCAATCTGTTCCTCGGTCGGTTCATAGCCATTTTCGTGAAGCAGTTGGCTCTGCACCTTTTTCAGTCGGTTGATGGTCTCGACCATGTGAACGGGTATGCGAATGGTGCGCGCCTGGTCGGCAATAGCGCGGGTAATGGCTTGGCGTATCCACCATGTAGCATAGGTTGAGAACTTAAATCCCTTGGTGTGGTCAAACTTCTCCACCGCTTTGATAAGGCCGACATTGCCCTCCTGAATAAGGTCAAGGAAGTGCATGCCGCGGCCGACATATCGCTTGGCAATGCTGACAACAAGGCGCAGATTGGCTTCAGTCAGGCGCTTTTTGGCGGCCTCATCGCCATCAATAATTTTCTTTGCCAGTTCAATCTCCTCGTCCATCGACAGCAACGGAACGCGGCCAATCTCTTTCAAATACAGTTTTACCGGGTCATCAAGAGCAACACTGTCAATGTTGAGCGAGGTGTCGAGTTCCTCCGACTCAACATCCTCCAGTTCCTCTGGCGTCGGCTCCTCAGCCATCAAGTCAATATCAACATCCAGTATCGGCGGTTCTTCTTCCAAATCCTCGGCCGTCAGATTACTGCTCATCTTGTCCAAATCGTAATCATCCGGATTGATATTGCTGTCCTCGCCGCCGAATCCCATTTTTTCATCCATCATTGCCATTGTGTCAGCTCCCCTTTTTCTTTGCAATTTGATTCATCCTTGCAGCCCATTCATCGGCGTCCATCGTCGACGGATCGGCTGAACTGATTTTGATTTTTTCTTCCTTTATCACCCTGATACAGTCATCAAGTTCACCCTGTGACCCTTTGCCGATGACTGTGCTGTTGACCACAGATGCTATTCTGCCCATTTCCGCCGGTGAAAAATCAGCGCTGAACAAAGATATGTCAGGCACCGCACCGTCAGCGATAAATGAGCACAGAGCACCGTAAACCCGCCTGTTGAATGCAGTCACAAAGTCATCACACGAAATTTTACTGCTGCAATACTCATACAGCGACGGGTATGTCATAAGCAGTGCTATAAGCATCTCCTCGGCATTAGCGGCTCTCAGGTGGGCCGCCTTCTCGGGGTTAACCGGGTCCCTTGCCGTCGGCGGTGCAACCGCATTGCTAATCGCCTTTTTTTCATATGAGCGCCGCCGAGCATCGGCGCGGGCCTTAATCTCGCGCATCAGCGTGTCCTTGTTGATGCCGTAGTCCCTCGACAGCCGACCGGCGTACAAATCACGGGCAATTCCGTCATCGACCCCTGCGAGTATCGCCGCGGCATCGCGCAAAAATGACAGACGCCCGTCATCGCTCTCGACATCGTAACGCATTCGTGCGACGTTCAGCCGATATTCGATATCGTTGTCCGACTCGCTGATAAGCCTCTCAAACCGCTCCGGCCCGAATCGCTTGATAAATTCATCGGGGTCCTTTGCTCCGTCGGTCACGCGCACAACGCGCACCTTCAGCCCGCCCTCTTTGAGCAGTGCAATGGTGCGAGCGGTGGCCTTTTCGCCGGCCGCGTCAGCATCCATGGTCAAAATGACCTCGTCGGTATAGCGGCCAATCAGGCGAACATGCTCGGCCGTCAGTGAAGTGCCGCAAGCCGCAACGGCGTTGTCAAATCCGGCTTGGTGCAGGGTAACAACATCGACATTCCCCTCAACCAATATTATGCCGTCGCGCTTTGAATTTTTTGCAAAATTAAAGCCGTACAAAAATTGGCTTTTA
>JAQXHB010000057.1 GCA_029007015.1 Bacillota bacterium
TATCGCCGGCGACTACGCCATTGGCGATATTTATATTTTGAGCAGTCGGTGTGCGTCGCTGATACCCGAGGAGGGGGCCGCCGACATACCCGATTTGGTAAAGATACTGCTCAGCCGCGGCCGCACCGTAACCGGTGTTAAGTGCGACTATTATAAACAAATTGTTTCGGTTGCCGATTACATCGACTGTCAGTGCGATGTTTTAGGCGGGGTTCTGGGAAATGTCGGTGACACAGCGCGTCCCGACGGCGATTATAAGCTGTTTGAACCGTGTATCATCGGTAAAAATGTCAGCATCGGTCACGGCGCCGTTATCGGCCCCAACGCCGTTATAGAAAGCGGCGCTGTCATCGGTGAGAGTGCGCGCGTGAGGCGCTCGGTCATTATGAGCGGAGCCGCTGTGGGCGAAAGCGCACGCGTCGACGGCGCGGTTGTGTGCGACGGGGCGGCTGTTGAGCCGTCGGCAGAGATGAGCGAGGGCAGTGTGCTCGGTGAGGACGCCGTGCTGAGCCAAGGCTCCAAACTGTGCGAGAATGTGCGTGTGTGGCCGCATATCTGCACCGACAAGATGGCCACATATGACAATGATGTTCACACATCGGTCAAAAAAATTGAGTATTTCGGTGACGACGGCATTGCCGGAGAGGGTGAACAAGGTATGACACCCGAATTTTGCTGTCGTGTGGGCGCGGCGCTCGGCTCTGTTGCGGCAAAGGTGGGGGTAGGTTCGGCCGAAGGCCCTGCCGCAAACGCCTTTAAGGCGGCGCTTGCATCGGGCGTGCTCGGCGCCGGCTCGCAGGTGTGGGATTTCGGCAATTTGATAGAGTCGCAGATGGCTTTTGTTACGGCTTTTTGCGACCTCAATATCGCCGCCTACATCAGCGTGGGGCCTCGGTGCAGCATACGGCTCATCGGCAGTGGCGGTCTGCCCATTTCGCGGCGCACCGAAATGGAAATTGACCGACGCGTGACCGAGAGTGACTTTAGAACGGCGCCGTGGAACTCATACCGCGAAACGGCCGATGTCAGCGGCCTAAAAATACTCTACCGTCAGCATTTAAATTCGCTGGCGCCAAACGGACTTGACGGCATGAGCGCCCGTGTGCGTTGCACCAACCGCGAGGCTGAGCGGCTGTTTGAGGACACTCTGCACCGCCTCGGCTGTGATGTGACCGAGGGTATGCTGATGACGCTGTCGGAGGGCGGCACGCGGCTGAGCATTTGCGATGTGCCCGATGAGCCGCTGACCAACGACCGCACGGTGGCTCTGTGCTGTCTTATCGAACTCAAAAAAGGGCATGACTTGACCGTGCCGGCTGATACGCCGCTGAGCGTCGATGATATGGCCGCCGCATACGGACGCACCGTACACCGATATTCCTGCTGTCCGGGCAATATCAGCGCGCAGTACGGCCGCTCGGTGCCGGGACAACTGTTTTTGCGTGACGGCATAATGGCGGCGATATATATTCTTTACTATCTAAAGCAAAGCGGCGAAACACTGTCCGAACTTACAGCCGAACTGCCGCGGTTTTCCACCGCCATGCGCATGATAGAGTCGCCCGCCGCCTGTGAGGGCCTGTGCGAGCGGTACGGGTGCGCCGACGGCGGCACGGTCATAAATGCCAAAAACGGGCGGATTATGCTCACTCCGATGGCCGGCCGGCACGGACTGCGCATGATTGCCGAGGCGTGTGACGCCGAAACGGCTGAGGAAATATGCGGCGAGTTGGCTGAACAACTGCTCCGTGAACTTGACAAAAAGGGGTAAAGGGTATAAAATAACAGTAAATTAGGTAATTATGCTCTGTTGGTATTTATATATATTAAATAAATTAAGCGGCCGCCTTTTCGGCGCCGTTTGTCTGTTCAGTTATATTTATCCGTAATTCTGTGTCCGAGCGGGCACGGGTGAGCATATTGTTCCCTTGTAGCGTTGCTTCAGGGGTACATATCATTATTTTTCTGCGCAATTTTATGTCGTGCGCAGCGACAGAAACGAGGTTTATTTATGCCAGAGGCAAAAAAAGAAAAACAATTATCACCGGCTGAAAAACAGTCGCGCGGCACAACGCAAAAATCCAGGGGCACACGCCAGCAGAAGGACGGTGCCGCTGTGCAGGGCGCTGTCAAGCAAAGGGGACGCCCGAGAAAGAAACAGCCCGAACAGACCGAGTCACAGCCGGCGCCCCGTGCAAATTCGGCCGGCAGACAGAAGCGCACATCCAAGAAACCGACCGCGCAGGTTCGCATAATTCCTCTCGGCGGTCTGGACGAAATCGGCAAGAACATCACCGCCTATGAATGCGGCAACGATATCATACTCATCGACTGCGGCATGGCATTTCCCGACGAGGACATGCCCGGCGTTGACCTTGTCATACCCGATTTTACCTTTGTGGTCAAAAACAAGGACCGCATCAAGGGACTTTTCCTGACCCACGGACATGAGGACCACATCGGCGCGATACCCTATTTGCTCAAGGAGATGCGCGTGCCCATTTACGGCACGCGGCTGACCCTCGGCCTTGTCAAGGGTAAACTGGAGGAGCACCGCCTGAGCGGCATCCAACTGCACGAGTGCTCCCCGGGCAGTGTCATCAAGGCCGGCTGTTTCAGTGTCGAATTTATACATGTCAACCACAGCATACCCGATGCCGTCGGATTTGCCATTCGCTGTCCGGGCGGTTTGTTCGTGCATACCGGCGACTTCAAAATCGATACCACGCCCATTGACGGCGAGGTAATTGATTTGGCGCGGTTTGCCCAATTGGGCAAAGAGGGCGTGACCGCACTGCTGGCCGACTCGACCAATGCCGAGCGCGCAGGATTTACTCCCAGCGAGAGTTTGGTCGGTCACACCTTTTCAACCCTTTTCCGGCGCGGCGCAAATCAGCGCATTATCGTGGCCAGTTTTTCGTCCAATATTCACCGCATACAGCAGATAATCGACGAGGCTGTGCGCTGTAACCGCAAAGTGGCCGTCTCAGGCCGCAGTATGATAAATGTTGTCAATGTGGCCACCGAACTGGGCTACCTCAAGGTACCGGAGGGCGTGCTTATTGACATTAGCCTTATTCGCCGCTACCGCCCCGAGCAACTGGTAATCATCACCACCGGCTCGCAGGGTGAGCCGATGTCGGCCCTTTACCGTATGGCCTTCAGCGACCACAGACAGGTCGACATAGTCCCGGGTGACATGATAATCATATCGGCCACCCCCATCCCCGGCAATGAAAAATTGGTCACCCGTGTGGTCAACCAACTGATGAAACTGGGCGCTGAAGTGGTCTATGAGCGCATGTACGATGTGCATGTTTCCGGCCACGCCTGCGCCGAGGAACTGAAAATGATGCTCAGTCTTACACGGCCCAAGTTCTTTATTCCGCTTCACGGTGAGTACAAGCATCTGGCCAAGCATGCCGCCTTGGCCGAGGGTATGGGCATTGATAAAAAGAATATACTCATCTCCCGAATCGGAGATGTCATCGAGATTGCCGGCGACAAAATGAGCACTGTCGGTCAGGTGCAGGCCGGACAAATGCTGGTCGACGGCCTCGGTGTAGGCGATGTCGGCAACATCGTTTTGCGCGACCGCAAGCATCTGTCCGAGGATGGCCTTATTGTGGTCGTAATGACCATAGACAAGGTCAGCGGAGATATACTGGCGGGGCCTGATATCGTCACACGCGGATTTGTATATGTGCGCGAGGCTGAGGGCCTGATAGAGGATATACGCGCTCAGGTTATCCGTGTTCTGGACAACTGCCAGAGCAGGGACTGGGCCTTCATCAAGGGCAAGGTGCGTGATGATTTGTCGCGGTATATTTATGACCGCAACAAGCGTTCACCCATGATACTGCCAATCATAATGGAAGTGTAACAGTTCAATCGGAGGATTGATATGAAACCGAACAGTTCTTATTACGGCTTGTTGCCGCTGATACTGCTGGCGGTGTGTGCCGCCGTTACGGTGGTAACCGGATTTTTCAACACTACCGCATTTTTAATCGAACTGATAGCGGTGCTGGTGCTGGCAGTGCTGGTAATTTACTACTATCTGCGCCGCCAGAAGCATATGCGAGAGTACATGCGCCGCATAATAAAGAGCGTTTCCGGCCGTTCAAGGGTGCTCAGCGACCTTGATATGCCGGTGATGATTGCTCACGGCCGCAGTGTTGTGTGGTATAATCCCGCCTTTCGCATCAAGGTGCTGTCGGGTCATGACTGCATCGGGGATGATTGCGGCCGCATATTGGGCGCAGAGAACGCGTCGCGCCGGTCGGGCGAAGTGTTCGATGTGCAGTTCGGCAACCGCCTGTTCGCAGTCAATGTCTGCGCGGCCGGCGATGACAGTTGCATATACTTTTTCAGCGACATGACCGAACTGGACAATGTTAAGCAGAGTTACAGCGATATCCGGCCGGCGGTCGGATACATAGTGGTCGATAATCTGGACGACCTGCTTCGGGATGTCAAGGACAGTGAATGCGCGCAGATAAGCGGTACCATTGAGCAAAAAATTGAGAATTGGGCGGCTGAAATGGGTGGACTTTGCCGCAAACTGAGCAGTGACCGCTTTTTGATGGTTACCGACGAAAAGCACCTGAAAACTGCTATTGACAAGCGGTTTGACATACTCTCAACCATCAAGACGGTCAGTTTCGGTGAGCGCGGCAACGCCACGCTGTCAATCGGTGTCGGACACGACGGCGGCAGTTTTGCCGAGTGCGAGGAACTGGCGCGTCAGGCGCTTGATATGGCCCTCGGCCGCGGCGGCGACCAGGCGGCGGTCAAGGATAAGAAGGATTTTCTGCTGTTCGGCGGCACTCAGAGCACGCAAACCAAACGCTCACGCGTGCGCACCCGTGTGGTTGCTTCCTCGCTGAAAAAACTCATCGAGAGCAGTGACAGCGTGTTCATAATGGGACACCGATTTGCCGATTTGGACTGCTTTGGCTCAAGCGTCGGCCTTTATCAGGCTGTGCGCTCGATGGGCAAGCCGGCCAAGATAGTTATTACGGCTCAGCAAGCGCTGTGCGGCAACCTTATTGATTATGTGCAGGAAAACGGCTTTGACGGCTGTGTAATTGACCCGCACGAGGCCATCGGCAAGATGACCAAGCGCACCCTGCTGATAGTCACCGACACTCACCGACGCAATTTTGTCGACAGCCCCGAGCTGTTTGACCGCGCCGAGACGACGGTCATCATCGACCACCACCGCAAGACGGTCGACTGCATCGACAGCGCCATCATATTCTATCACGAGCCGTACGCCTCGTCGGCCAGCGAAATGGTGTCGGAACTGTTGCCCTATCTCGGCAGTAAGGTAGGCCGCATCGGCGCCGAGGCACTGCTGGCCGGCATCATGCTCGACACGCGCAACTTTGTGCTTCACACCGGCGTGCGCACATTCGAGGCATCTGCCTATCTGCGCAGTTGCGGCGCCAACCCCGTCACGGTCAAGCAGTTTTTCCGCGGCAGTATCAACACATATAAAGAAAAGTCATCTATAATTTCGTCGGCATGTTTGTATGGCGACTGCGCCATATCGGTGTGCGAGGACCAAGGCGAGGATGTGCGCATTTCGTCGGCTCAGGCGGCCGATGAACTGCTCAATATCGATGGCGTCAACGGGTCGTTTGTTGTGTTTGTCGCGTCGGGCGTGACCAATATTTCGGCGCGCTCATACGGCGCCATCAATGTGCAGTTGATAATGGAGCAACTGGGCGGAGGCGGACATTTGACAATGGCGGCGGCGCAACTCAACGAAGAGCCGGAAATTGTTTTGAAAAAACTCTATTCAGCGATTGACAACTATAAGGCAAACATAGTAAAATAATATGATGCTTTCGGTACTGGAGGTTAACGGATATGAAAGTTATTTTAAACGCAGATGTTAAGGGACACGGCAAAAAAGGCGATATGGTCAATGTTTCGGACGGATATGCACGAAACTTTCTGCTGCCTAAGGGATTGGCAGTAGTGGCCGACGCTCAGGCCGTAACTGAGTATAAGAACCGCGAGGAATCAAAGGCATTCCGCGCCGCCGAGGAGAAGGCTGCGGCTCAGGCGGCGGCCGATACAATCAACGGCGGCCGTGTGGTCATCAAGGCCAAGGCCGGCGCCGGCGGCAAACTGTTCGGCAGTGTCACCTCCAAGGAAATCGGTGAGGCGATAAATGCCGCTTACAAACTGAACATCGACCGGCGCAAGATAGTTGTAGCCGACATTAAATCGGCCGGCGAGTTTGAGGCAGAGGTGCGTTTGCACGCCGGTATTTCTGCCAAACTGACCGTCGCGGTCGAGATCGAGTAAGATTTCAAAAATCAACCGTTTGGAGATGGTCGATATGGCAGATAATATACAGTTTGAAAGCCTCGGCGGCCAAATTATGCCTTTCAGTGCCGAGGCCGAGCAATCGGTGCTCGGCTCTGTGCTTATTGATCCGAGCAGCCTTGACACGGTGTGCAGTATGCTCAAGCCGGAGCACTTCTATTTGCCGCAACATCAGGCGATATTTACGGCCATGGTGGATATGTACGCGCAGTCCAAGCCGGTCGACCCGGTCACCCTACTTGAGGAACTCAAACAGCGTGGCGTGTACGATGAGTCGGGCGGCAAGTCGTATCTGATGCAACTGGCGCAGGTAGTGCCCGTTGCGTCCAATGTGGCGGTGTACGCCAAGACGGTGTATGACAAATTCATCAGCCGCTCGCTTATCGAGGCGTCGCGCAAGACCATCTCCGATGTGGAGGAGGGCGCAGGCGACGCGGGCACGCTGGTTGATTTGGCCGAGCAGCGCATTTTCGAAATCCGTCAGGGGCGCGAGGTGGACGGTCTCAAGCACATAAAGGATGTTCTGCTGGGCGAGACCATCGACCGACTCAACAAGATGAGCGACCCCGATATCAAGGCGCAGTTCACCGGCATACCCACCGGAATAGCCGACCTTGACAGGGTCATAACCGGACTGAACAAGCCCGATTTGATAGTTCTCGGCGCACGCCCAGGTATGGGTAAAACCAGTTTTGCTCTCAACATTGCGCGCCATGTCGCGGTCAAAGAGAAGCGCACAGTCGCCTTTTTCTCACTTGAGATGACGCGCGACCAGATTGCCATGCGACTGCTGTCGGCCGACGCCTACATAGACTCCAAGAAACTGCGTACGGGCGAACTGGAGGGCGCCGAGTGGACACGGCTCGTTCAGGCGGTCGATGTGCTGTCTGCGAGCGAATTTTACATTGATGAAACCAGCAACATCACCGTGCCCGAGATGCGCGCTAAACTGCGCCGCATGAGGCATGTTGATTTGGTCATCATCGACTACTTGGGCCTCATGCATTCTCCCAAGCACACCGACAACCGCGTGCTGGAAATAAGCGAGATTACCCGCGGACTGAAAATTATGGCCAAAGACTTAAATGTGCCGATAATCGTCTGCGCGCAACTTTCGCGTGCCTCTGAGGGCCAGGATAAGCGCTCGCACAAGCCGGTGCTGTCCAATTTGCGTGATTCCGGCTCCATCGAGCAGGACGCAGATATCGTAATGTTCCTCTACCGCGAGAATTACTATTCAAAGGATAACAACGACCCCGAGAATCAGGCCGACAGCCACGAGGCAATTTGCATCGTGGCCAAGAACCGCCACGGCGAGGTGTGCGATGTGCCGCTCTACTGGGACGACAAGCACACCCGTTACACGGGCGTCTCACGCGGAACACATGAAGCGTAAGATTTTGGAGGCTGTCAGCCGTTATGAGATGATAAGTTCGGGAGACAAAGTGTGTGTCGCACTGTCGGGCGGCGCCGATTCGGTGTCACTGCTGTGCGCGCTGTACGAGTTGCGCGACCAACTGGGTGTAACGCTGTCGGCGGTGCACATTAACCACTGCCTGCGCGGTGACGAGTCGGAGGGCGACGAGCAGTTTGTGCGCAGTTTGTGCGCCCAACTGGGTGTGCCTCTCAGCGTACACCGCTTTGCCGTGGCCGACATTGCCGCCGAGAGGAAACAGAGCATCGAACTGTGCGCCAGAGAGGTGCGCTACGGCGTGTTTGACTCTCTCATCGCTGACGGCTTCAAGGTGGCCACTGCGCACACGGCCGATGACAATCTGGAAACGGTGCTGATAAATTTGACGCGCGGCACGGGACTGCACGGCATTGGCGGCATACCGCCGGTGCGCGGCGGAATAATCCGCCCTATATGCCTATGCACCCGCGACGATGTCGAGCAGTATCTTGCCGACACCGGCCGCAGTTTTGTGACCGACTCAACCAATTCGGACACCGATATAACGCGCAACAGAATGAGACACCTTGTCGTGCCGCAACTCAGGCAGATAAACCCGGTCGTCAGCCGCTCGGTACTGCGACTGTCACAGCAGTGCCGCTCTTTGGCCGACATGGTCGACAGAATGGCGGCGCGCCTGCTCAGCGAGGCCGATTGCGGCGGCAAATGGCGCCTTTCGGTTTTGACCGATGCCGAGCGGCCGGTGCTGACCGCCGCACTCAAAATAGCGGCCGAGCAGACACTGGGTGCCGACGCCGACGCCGGGCACATTGACCGGCTGTGCCAACTGGTACAGCGCGGCCGCGGCCGACTGCAGATGAGCGGCGGCTTTGCCTTGGCCGACGGAGACTGCCTGCAATTTGCCGAAACGGCTCGATTTGCCCGCAACGAGCATACGGCCGAACTGCAAATGGGAGACAACTTCATCGGCGGATACAAGGTTAGTGTTTGTGCGCAAAATACACAAATTGTTCATAAAAAAAATGCACAAAGCGCAATATGCTGTGCTAAGATTAACGGTAAGTTGGTATTGCGTACACGCCGGCCGGGTGATATAATACACCTTGTCGGTCGCCCGGGGAAAAGCCTCAAAAAGTTGTTTAACGAACACGCCGTTCCGCTCATTGAGCGCGACCGTCTGCCTGTTATAGCCGATGACAGCGGTGTGGTTTGGGTGCATCGCTTCGGTTGTGACCGTCGGGTCAAATCCGACGGCTGTGCAAAATGTATTGCAATAACAGTGGAGGAAGAAAATAATGTTAAATGATGTCGAGAAAACCTTGCTTAGTTGTGAGCAACTTAACCAAATTGTTACTGATTTGGGCGCAAGAATAAGCAAAGACTATGAAGGGAAGAATCTTTTGATGGTCAGCATACTCAAGGGCTCGGTTGTCTTTATGGCCGATTTAATGCGCGCCGTCACCATCCCCTGCAGTATAGATTTCATGAGCGTGTCCAGTTACGGCTCCGGCACGCGCACCTCCGGCACGGTCAAGATAGTTAAAGACCTCGATATTGACCTGGGCGGTTATGATTTGCTGCTGGTCGAGGATATTCTCGATTCGGGGCTGACCCTGTCATATGTCAGGGATATGCTCATGACGCGCAACCCTGCGAGTATACGCATTTGCACTCTGCTCGACAAACCGGCTCGCCGCAAAGCCGATATCAAAGCCGACTATGTCGGCGCGGAAATTCCCGATGATTTTGTCATCGGATACGGACTGGATTATGATGAAAAGTACCGCAACCTGCCGTTTGTCGGAATTCTTTCACCAAGGGTCTATGCCGATAAATAACAAGTATTGGAGTGATAGTGATTGAATAAAAAGACCCGCAATATTCTTTTGTCTATCGCGGTCATAGCGGTACTGCTCACATCTTTCGTCGGTTACTTCCGGCTGGCTCAGTATCAGGAAAAGGTCGAGTACTCAACCGTTGTTAACCGATTTTTGAACGATGAGGTCAAGGAGTTTAGCCTCAATTTGACCACCGGCCGGCTGGTTTACACCACCAACGACGGCAAGAAGTACAACTATACTGTTCCCGACAGCGGCATATTCTATGAGGATGTCAATGAACATATTGTTCAGTACAACCTCACCGCTGATGAGGCCGACAGGGTGAAATATGACTACGACCCGGGCAATGAGACGGCGTGGTTGGCTAATTTATTGCCAAACCTCATGCTCATTGGCATCACCGTCGCGCTGTTCTACTTTATGTACCGCCGTATGGGCAAGATGATGGGCAACGATAGCACCATGTCATTTGGCAAGGCAAAGGCGCGCAAACTGACCGAGGACAAGCGCAAGACTACCTTTGCCGATGTTGCCGGCGCCGATGAGGAAAAGCGCGAGTTGGAAGAAATTGTCGAATTTCTCAAAAATCCCAAGCGCTTTAACGAGATGGGCGCCCGCATACCCAAGGGCGTGCTGATGGTCGGCCCTCCCGGAACGGGTAAAACTTTGCTCGCACGCGCAGTAGCCGGTGAGGCAGGAGTACCCTTTTTCTCAATGTCGGGCTCCGATTTTGTAGAGATGTTTGTCGGTGTCGGTGCTTCGCGCGTCAGAGACCTATTTGACCAAGCTAAAAAGGCGGCTCCGGCCATCATTTTCATCGACGAAATTGATGCGGTCGGCCGTCAGCGCGGCACCGGTCTCGGCGGCGGCCACGACGAGCGCGAGCAGACGCTCAACCAGTTGCTTGTCGAGATGGACGGCTTCGGTGCCAACGAGGGCGTTATTATCATCGCCGCGACCAACCGCCCCGATGTTTTGGATAAGGCCCTGCTGCGCCCCGGCCGTTTCGACCGCCAGATTACCGTCAATTATCCCGATGTTAAGGGACGCGAGGAGATACTGAAGGTTCATTCGCGCGGCAAGCCGCTCGGCCCCGATGTTAACCTCAAGACCATCGCCAAGTCGACCTCCGGCTTTACCGGCGCCGACCTTGAGAATTTGCTCAATGAGGCGGCACTGCTGGCCGTCCGTCAGGGCAAAAAGGCGCTGACCGAGGAGAATATTGAGGAGGCAACCCTCAAAGTGGTGATGGGCAGTGAGAAGCGCTCGCATGTTGTCAGTGAAAAGGACAAACTTATCACCAGTTACCACGAGGCGGGCCATGCCATTGTTTCCTATTTCCTGCCGACACAGGACCCGGTGCACCAGATATCCATTATCCCGCGCGGCATGGCCGCCGGCTTCACTATGTATCTGCCGACTGAGGACAAGGGACATGTTTCGCGCACCAAACTCATCGAGGATATATGCTCACTGCTGGGCGGACGCGCCGCCGAGCAACTGACTCAGGACGATATCTGCACCGGCGCATCCAACGACATTGAGCGCGCCACCCAGATAGCGCGTCAGATGATAACCCGCTACGGCATGAGCGAAAAGTTGGGGCCGATAGTATTCGGCAAGGATGAGTCCGAAGTGTTCCTCGGCCGCGATTTCTCGTCTACTCCCAACTACTCTGAGCGCATAGCCGCCCAGATTGACGAAGAAACCGATTCCATCATCAAGAGTCAGTACGAGCGCGCGCTGGAACTGCTGCGTACTCATATGGATAAACTGCACGCAGTGGCCAAGAGTTTGTACGAAAATGAAAAAATCAGCGGCGAGGAGTTTACCGCCATCATGGAGGATAAATCCGGCGAGCCGCAGTTGGAGGAGAATAATATATGATTACAAAAGACATGCTTATCGGTGACATTTTGACTGTCGACGAGGGAGTTGCGCCCTTTTTGCTTGAAATGGGTATGCATTGCCTCGGCTGTCCGTCTGCCCGCGGCGAGTCGCTTGAGCAGGCTTGCGCCGTCCACGGTGTCGATGTCGACGAAATGGTAGACAAAATGAATGCCTATATCGCCGCTAAAAACAGTTAAATGGCTTTGAGCAAGCGTTTGTGCGTCGCCGCGGACTTTGTCCGCGACGGCGTATTTGTCGTTGATGTGGGCACCGATCACGCCTATCTGCCCATTGAACTTGCGCGCCGCGGCAGGGTGCGCGGAATACTCGCCTGCGATATAGTTGAGGGTCCGCTTGAAAATGCACGCAAAAATATTTCGGCGGTCGGCCTTGACAGTATCATCAAGTTGCGTCAGTCGGACGGGCTGTCTCGGGTAGAGCCGCATGAGGCCGACGATATCATCATTGCCGGCATGGGCGGCGACCTAATTGCGCGCATCATAGCGGCCGCCGAATGGGTGAAAGAGGGCAGGCACAATCTGATACTTCAGCCTGTGACTTCGGCCGATGATTTGAGGGACTGGCTGTGTGACAACGGATTTCAAATTGCCGCCGAGCGGGCCGTGCTTGACAGTGGCCGGCTTTACACCGTCATGCTGGTAAGTTACAGCGGCGAGCGGCGTCAGTACGGCCCTGAGTACCGCTACATTGGCGAGATAAGCGGCGCGACTGCCGACGGTCGTGATTACATGATGCGTCAGGCGGCGCGGCTCAGGCGTCACGCAAATTCTCTCTCAAACGCCGCCGCAGTTCACCCCGAAGCGGAGCAACTGATGCTCACTGCCGATATCATTGAGCGCAAGGCGCGGTGCGGCGAGTGAATAGATAAGGAGTGATACCCTTTGATACAACTGAAGGATGTTTACCGTATGTTGGATGGGTGGGCGCCTTACAGCACCTGCCTCGATTTTGATAATGCCGGTATTGCCGTCGGCAATATGAGCGACACGGTCAGACGCATTGCGGTGGCGCTTGATTTGACCGATGACACGCTGGCGGCCGCTGTAGAGAACGGATGCGACACCGTCGTTACTCACCATCCGGCCATTTTTAAGCCGTTGTCGGTGCTTGACTCGCACAGCGCCGTCTGCCGCGCCGCGGCGAAAGGGATTGCGGTCATATCGGCCCACACCAACCTTGATGCGGCTGAAGGCGGCGTCAATGACGCGCTGGCATACGCCCTCGGGCTGAATGGGGCAGAGCCGTTGGCCGGCACCGGTCAGCCGCCGATGGCG
>JAQXHB010000058.1 GCA_029007015.1 Bacillota bacterium
CCTGCTTGATTTTGTGACCGTCAAAGTCGGAGTCGCGTGCGGCGAATGTAACCTGACCGGTTTTGATGCTCTCTGTCGCCTTCATCATGATCAGAGCGTTGGAGTCGGCATCGGTGTTGGGGTCAAATGCGAGCATCGCGCCGATGCCCATCGGTATGGTTTTGGTGTGCAGAACGATGACCTTGCGCGTCGCAAGAGGCACTGCCAGTTCTGCCGCCATGATGATGTTTTTGTTGTTCGGCAGGACGAATACCGTCTCAGCCGGAGTCAATTCAACTGCCTTGAGGATATCGTCGGTGCTCGGGTTCATGGTCTGACCGCCGCTAACGATTTGGTCTGCACCGAGGTCGGCAAACAGACTCTGCAGTCCTTCACCGACGCAAACGCTGACAAAGCCAAACGGCTTTTCGGGCTTGACGGGAGTGTAACTGCCGCCATCGGGCGTTTTAACAGTGGCGGGGGAGGCGTCCTTCTCCTTTTCCTTTTCGGCTGTTTCACGCAGATTGACCACCTTGATGTCAACCAACGGGCCATAGGTGAGGGCCTTTTCAATTGCCTTGCCCGGGTGGTCGGTGTGAACATGGACAACTATCTGCCGGTCGCTGACATCGACTGCGGCGCAGTCACCGATTGACTCGAGATATGCGCGCAAATTAAGGGTGTCCTTATCAACACTGCTATCGCGTTTAACATACAGTTCGACATCGTATGTGAATGTGATTTCGTCTGATACATCCTCGCTCTTGCTCTCGGACGCGGCAGTCTGCTGGGAGACGCTCGGCGCGCCGGTTGGCTCAATTATGCCGTTGCCGTCAAAAACCGACTTCATTCCCTCGAGCACAGTGATAAAGCCACAGCCGCCGGCGTCAACCACACCGGCCTTTTTGAGCACCGGCAGCAGTTCGGGCGTCTGCTCAAGGGCTGTTCTGCTGCCCTCAAGCGCCGCGTTAAATACATCCATAAACTCGGCCGATTTGCAGGCTTTTGCCGCCTCGGCTCCCAGGCGCGAAACGGTCAGAATGGTGCCCTCAGTCGGTTTCATAACCGCCTTGTAAGCGGCCTCAACACCCATACCGAGCGCATTGGCAAATGCGGGGCCGTCCATCTCATAAACGCCCTTGAGCCCCTTTGAGAAGCCGCGGAACAGCAGTGAAAGAATAACACCGGAGTTGCCTCTCGCGCCGCGCAGAAATGCGGTGGCAGCGGTAGCCGCAACCGTACCGACGGGTGCGTCGTTTAGTTTGATGAGTTCATTAACTGAACTGCCGATGGTCATTGACATGTTTGTGCCGGTGTCGCCATCCGGCACGGGAAATACATTCAGTTCATCAATTTTTTTGCGGTTGTTTGAAATATTGTTTGCGCCCGATATAAAAGCGTCGCGCAATGTATTGCCGTTAATCAAAATTGAACACTCCTTAATCTAACTTGCCGATTATTCGGCTTTCATGCCTACGACATGAACGGTTACTTTGCGTACTTCGATACCGGTTGCTTCTTCTACGGTGTATTTAACTTTGTGCACGATGCTGTTAGCAATGGCGTTGATATTTACACCGTATGTTACGGTAATATACAGGTCAACAACTATTGAATTTACATCGCCGCGAACCTTGATACCGGCGTCGGGAGATGCATTTTTGGTAAAGAGGGACATGAGTTTCTGCGGTCCCTTTGCGACCATGCCGGACACGCCGTAACAGGATGAGACAGCGTGGCCGATTAGTTTTGAAAAGAATGAGTTGGAAATGCTAACGGTGCCGATTCTTGTCTCGTATGCTATCATAATAATTTATCTCCGTTTCTTCGGCTGTTGTTTATAAAGCGAGCGGATTTGCCGACAGCCGCCCGCCGGTATAATTACCGCTTTACAGTTCGGATACCGATGTACGGGTCACTCAAACTGAAAGCGATATCTGACGAAATGTTTTGCGACATGGTAAGCACGCCGCAGCGGAAGCACAGCGGAATAATAGGCATTTCACTGCAAAAGGCTGTGTATGCTGTAATCATCATGCCCTCGCCGGCATAGTACCCGGCAAATGCGGCCGCCGTTTCGCTGGCTTCCGGCAGACCGCCGCCGATGAGTTCGGCGGTAAATAGGGATGAGACATCGTAATTTTTGTTGAGTTTGATTTCTCCGATATAAATATCGTACGAGCCGGACGACACGGCGTCAGCAAAGCCCTTTGAGTCCTTACCCACGGTCGAGGCATATATTCCGACCCCTTTCAACTGGCTGACCAGTTGCTCCGCAAGCTTCTTGCGCGTACTGTTGGAGGAGTTGTATAGGATACGGATGCTCAGCCGATTTCCGCTTTTATCGGTCAAATATCCGTCATCATCTCTCTTATTATAATCCATTTGCTCCAAATAAGCAACTGCTTGTTTATAATTTGCTGTATTATCACCGTAAAGTTCACTGACAATGTCGCTTCTGGCGGCGGGAAAGAGACCGCTTGACGGCTCCGCATAACCAAAAAAAGACTGCTCGCAGACGAGGGTGCGGTCGATAGCGGCCGATATCGCAAGGCGCATACTGGCGTCGGCCGTAGGGCCGCTTTTGCAGTTTACACCCAAATAGATGAGGTTGGTTAATTGCACATTTCTGTACTTGCCGTATGTCTTGGGCGTGCGTCCGTCGCTCATGTCCGAGTAGTAGAGACTGATGCGCCCGCTGGTCAGATAGTGCTCAAGCGACTCGTCATCGGGTAGATTTAGCAGTTCGATGTTGCCGGTGCCGACTGCGCCTCTGTAGTAATTTTCATTGACCGCGAGCGAGTAATGCCCCGACTCCGACTCAAATATATACGGGCCGCAGCCGATGGGAGGAACCGACTGGTTGTTGGCATCCTTCATGTCGTGCGTGTTAGACTTGATGATAGGAAAGTCGAGCAGCGCCGTTATATAATCATCGCAAATGCTGAATGTGAACTTGACCGTATTGCCGTTCACCGCTGTGCACGAGACGAGCGGGGCAAGTTGCTCGGCGTAGCACGAGCCTTCGGCTCGGGCGAGGTTGGCCGAGTAGACAATGTCGCCGGCGGTGACGGCGGTGCCGTCGGTGAATTTCGCCGCCTTGATGGTGACGGTGCAGTCGAATTTACTGACTGATACGGTGTCGGCCAGCAAGTTTATCGGCTGTGAGTTTTCATTCAGATAGAACAGCGATTCATACATAAGCCGCGACAACTCGCGGTTGGCCTTGGTTTTGGCGGTGTAGGGGTTGAATGTATCGGCATATGAAAAGGGGAGGGTCAGTGTTTTATTGGCTGATGTAGACTGGCTGGAGACACCGGATGAGGTTTCTGCCGGCTCATTGCCGCAGGAAGCGAGCAAAATAACAGATGCGACAACAAGCGCAAGCGCGCCGAACAACCTATTCATCCAATCACCTCCGCAATTATCCTAATCATTATATAACTTTTTTGTCATCTTTTCAAGTAAAAATAACAATCAGCCAATTTGCTCCAAAATAAAATGGGTTGTAATTGCTCGCAATCTGTGTTAAAATTGATATAAATTTTAATGGGAGGTCTATTTTGTATGTCCCTCATCAAACGCATTATATCCACTGCGTGTGCTACGGCTGTTTTGGCCGCATGTGCATTTTTTTCTGTCTCATCGGACAGCGTTGTTAATTACAGCCGTACATATTCCGCAAATACCATCTTGGCCGGCACTGCCGCCAGCCAGTCGTACCAGTCGGCGGACGATAAGGTAAGGACTGCCGTCGATTTGATTAAATCGGCCATTGAGTCCCAGTCTGCTCGTGCCGATTTGTCGTCTGTCAGCGGAATCACCCTAAGCGACACGACGGCGGCGATGAACATCGTTCAGCAGTTCTACGGAGAGTATTTCTATGTCGATTGGATGAGTTGCCTATATACGGCGACTTCGGTGTCGCTCGACTACTATTACACCGGCAGTGAACTTGCTGCGCTGATTGCTCGGTTTAACAGTGGCATATCCGCCCTCACCCGCGGCATCACCGATGAAACGAGTGACTATGAAAAGGCGCTCATCATTCATGACAATCTGGCTCTGTCGGCCGCTCAAAATATTGACCCCGACGCAAAAACTTTTGATAATTATTATGAACTGAAAAAGTTTGAAAACTACACCGCATTCGGCGTGGTGTGCAACGGCACCGGTTTTGCAGATTCATATAGTTACGCTTACATGACGGCCCTGCGCTCGGTCGGAGTTAATTGCGAGCGTGTTATCAGCAACTCGATGAACACATCGTGGAATATAGTCCAAATCGACGGCGAGTGGTACCATGTCGATGTGACCATGGACGACCCATCGACCGACCTGTACGGACGCGTGCGCCACGACTACTTCCTGATGAGCGACTCATATCTTTCCAATCCGCCGCGCACCGATGTCGGCAAGCATACCGGCGGCGTCACTAACTATTCCGCGACAAGCACCAAGTACGATTTAAGTCCGGTCAAATATGCCGTGTCGCGCGTCTCAAGCGACGGCAATTACAGTTACTATCTCGTCTCCGGCGGCAAGATAACCAAGTACAACGCCGCAACCGATTCGGCCGCAACCATCTACACCATCAGCGACAGATGGTATGTTTACAACGGAACGCAGTTTACCTCGTCATTTTACAGCGGCGTATATTCCGGCCTTGAGTTAATCGGCGGCAGGCTGTATTTCAACACATCCAAATCGGTCAACAGCGTCGGCACCGACGGCAGCGGCGCACTGATTGTCAACACGGTTGATGCTTCCAAATCGCTCATTTACGGCATCTGCTACGACGGCACAGATATGTATTGCTCTATGCAGACCAACCCCGACGCCGATACGCGCGTCATTAATAAGGTGCCTCTGCAAACCAAGGTGTATGTCAGTCTCAGCATTTCGTCGGAGCCTGATTGCACCGACTACTTGGTGGGCGATACAGTCAATATGGACGGATTGGTTGTCATGGCTAACTATAACGACGGCTCCTCGACTGAAATTTTGCCCATAGGGCCGTCATCAAATTACGGGTATTCTGTCAGCGGCGCAAATACATCTGCCGCGGGCGAAGTCACTGTTACGGTCACCTTCTCGGGCAAGAGCGCTTCGTTTAAAATCAATGTCTATAACTACGGCGATATCAACTTTGACGGCACTGTCGGTGCCGACGATGTAAGCGCCGTTGAGCAGCATATTTTAGGTGTATCTCCGCTTAGCGGTATGGGCCTAAAATCGGCCGACATAAACGGTGACGGTATAGTAAACGGCACCGACCTTGTTATGATTAAGCGCGCCGCGCTGTAACTTACCGCTACTCTTGCAATACACTTTGATGTGTGTTACAATAAAAATAACAGGCTTTGGTTTTGACTATTGATCGGAGTTGATTATAATTGCAAAAATACGATAATTTGTGCATGGGATGCATGTGCGATAACGGCGGCGAAGATGTCTGCCGCCTATGCGGTTTCGATCACTCGACGCCGCAACCCGACGGATGCCTAAAACTGCGCGCGGTGCTTGACAATCGCTACATAATCGGCCGAGTACTTGAGTGCGGCGCCGACGGCATCACCTACCTTGCATGGGACATGGAGGAGGATATTCAGGTCAGACTGCGCGAGTTTATGCCGCAGAATTACTGCGTGCGCGGCTTGGACGGCAGTTCGGTCGATGTTCTGTTGGAGAAAAAGAATGACTTTATCAATAAGCGTGACGAGTTTCTCGATATCGCGCGTTTGCTGGCTCGCATGAGCGAGTTGCCGGCTCTGTTCCCGGTGACCGACATTTTTGAAGCCAACGGCACAGCCTATTACGCGAGCGAGAATATCAAGTCAATCACTCTCAAGGAGTTTTTGCTTCGCAACGGCGGCTCGCTGACATGGGAACAGTTCAAACCGCTCATTCTGCCGGTCATCAACACACTTGAAACGCTCAATGACAACGGCTTGCTGCACCTCGGCATTTCGCCCGAGACGCTGGTTGTCGGCAAGGACGGCGTTATCCGCATTGTCGGCTTCACCGTAAGGGGCGCACGCAACTCACGCAGTACCATCTCCTCGCAGATATTCCCCGGCTTTACACCGGTTGAGCAGTATGCCAGCGAAGATACTGCCACCGAGAGCGCCGATGTATACGGACTTGCCGCTGCAGTGTTCCGCACGCTGGTCGGTCAGGCGCCTCCGGAGGCCACAGAGCGCGTCACCAACGACCGCATGATTATTCCTGCACGCATTGTCCAGACACTGCCCAAAAATGTCTTGACCGCTCTTGCAGGCGCTCTCGCCATTCTGCCTGAGGACAGAACTCAAACTTTGGGCGACTTCCGCAGTGAACTGTGCCCCGGAGCGAGAAATGTCTCGGCTGTCATCAGCGGCGCCGACAGTGCTCAAAAGGAAAGCGACCAGCCTGCCACCGACGGCAACAAGAAATATGCTATCATCGCAGTAACGCTTACTGTTATTGTTGTGCTTTTGCTTGCTTTCGGCGCATATGAATTTTTCCTCAAGGATAGACTTGACCGCACCATCAAGGTTGACAGCAATGTCAGCACATCGAGCGCCAGTGTCATTTCGTATGACGAGATTGGCTCTGCGGTTATCTATCTGACGGTGCCGGATTTTACCAAATACACCTACGCACAGATACTCAATACTCCTGAATTTGTCCAGTATTACTCCTTCGAGATTGGTCAAATGTCGTACAACAATGATTTAGAGCCCGGCAAGGTGTACGCTCAGGACAGAAAAGCGGGCGAGAAGGTTGAGCGCGACAGCGCCGGCAAAATTAAGGTGGTGCTCAGCATCAGCCAAGGCCCGTCAAAGGTTAAAATTGATTCGTATGTCAACAAGACCTACGATGAGGTATATGTCAGCCTGCTTGAACAGGGATTCTATTATAAGAATATCCGTGTGGAGGAAAAGGTGGACACCTCGGCAAAACCCAGCACCGACACACAAAAGATTGTTGTCGGCACAAGCCCCTCGGCCGGCAGCAATGTCTCAAAGGATTCTGAGATAATCATATTTGTAAACGGGCTTAAGGAGCAGGATGTGTCCTCAGGCACTGCCTCGGGCAATACAAGTTCCGGCGACACAGCCAATTGATATCAGCAAGCATAAAAACCGAC
>JAQXHB010000059.1 GCA_029007015.1 Bacillota bacterium
GTTGACGGCGTTGTACTGCTCGGTCAGTTCGGCTTGCTTGGACGCAACCGACTGCTTGGCCTCGTCGAGCACCGCCTTGCTTTCGTTAATTTCGGTGATGGCGTTGTTAATCTGCTCAATGAGCGCCGAATCGTAGTCGGCAATTGAGCGCATCAGTTCGGCCTTGGCCAGATAATCGGAAAAATCCTGCGCGCTGAGCAGAACGCTCAACTCGGAATTGTTGCCGGAAGTGTACATGGCGACCAGACGCTTTTTGAACATATCTTTGGTTTCATCCAGTTCGGCCTGACGCTTCTTGATAGATGCGTTGGCCTCGGCAATTTGCTCGTTGTAGATGTCAATCTCGTTTTGAGTGGCGGCAATCTGCTTCTTGAGCGCCGCCTTTTGCTCCTCATAGGGCGCATTCTTTTTTTTAAGTTGGTTGATTTGCGATTTCAACTTTGCGCTCTCTGCCTGCGCGGCGGCCAGTTTATCCTTGTATTCGCTGATGGAAGTGGCTCCGACCGACAGTGTTTGACCGCTGACGGCGGCCGTCAAGCAGACGGTAATCGCGCACAGTAATATACAAATAAGCCTCTTACAGTGCACGGAATTCGCTCCCTTCTTTGTTTAAGTACTTGGTTATGATGATGGTACTGCCGACCAGTCCGATGACAATACCGATGAACATGAATATGCCGATAAGCGGCAGGGCAAAACTGCGGAAAGGCAGCAGTGTGAACGAAATGCCGCTTAATTTGCCGACGGCCATATTGAGTATCAGGCGGTAAACGGCATAGGTCAGCGCCGTCGAGAATCCGGCGGCCAGTACACCCAGCACCATGCCCTCAACCAGGAAGGGGAAGCGGATAAAGCCATTGGTGGCGCCAACCGCTTTCATAATGCTGATTTCGAGTTTGCGAGAATACATGGTGATGCGTATGGTGTTGCACACGATAACCAGCGCGATGACTACCAGAAGCACAATTATCCATGCGCCGGCAACGGTCACCGTGTGGCGTATGGAGGTCAACTGCTCAGCCAACTCGCGCTGACTGCCGACCGAATTTACGCCGTCGAGTTTTTCAAGGGCGGTTACCGTTTCGTTAAATTTCTCAAGGTCTTCAAATTTGACCTCGGTGGCATCCGGAAGGGGGTTTTCGTCCTCGATAAATTCAAACAGCGACGAATACTGGTCGTCCATGTCATCTATGACAGTCTGCAGACCCTCGCTTTTGGGTATAAAGCGGACGCTCTTTACATTGTCCATTTCGGCAATTTTCGCGTTGATGGCGCGCGCGTCCTCCTCGCTGAGGGCCTCGTCGTAGTAGACGCGTGCCACATTGTTTTCCTCGATGGTGCCCAGCGCGTAGTCAACATTTTTTGAAAAGGCGATGGCCACACCCATGATGAGCATGCAGGCAACCAAAACGCCGATGGATGCCAGTGACATCATGCGGTTGACCCAAACATTTTTGAAACCTTCAACGGTCAGATATTTGAATGTTCTCAGTTTCATAGGATATCACCGCCCATACTGTCGGCCACGACTGTGCCGTTATCAATCATTATCACGCGCTTGTGGAAGTCGCGCACCAGTTGATGCTCATGCGTTACCATTATAACGGTTGTTCCGCGACGGTTTATTTCGTTGAGCAGTTCGACTATTTCGTATGACATGTTGGGGTCAACATTGCCGGTGGGCTCGTCCGCGATGATGATTGACGGATTGTTGACCAGTGCCCGCGCCAGACCGACGCGCTGCTGCTCGCCGCCCGACAGTTCGTTGGGCTTGCTCTTGGCCTTTTTGGCCAGGCCGACCATGTTGAGCGCGTACGAAACGCGGCGGCGTATCTCGGCGTTGGAGGCGCCGACAACATGCATTGCAAATGCAACATTTTCAAAAACATTCATGGTGGGAATAAGCCTGAAATCCTGGAACACCAGTCCCATTGTGCGGCGCAGCAGCGGAATCTGATGGTTGCGGATGGTCGAGAGACGGTATCCGTTGATAAAAATTTCGCCTGCCGACAACTTTTCCTCGCGCATGATGAGTTTGGTAAAGGTTGATTTACCCGCACCCGACGGACCGACAACGAATACAAATTCGCCTCGGTTTATTTTGAGATTCATATCTCTTACGGCGTGAACGCCGTTTTTGTAGGTTTTGTAAACGCCGTTGAACTCAATGAGCGGGCGTGAACTGCCGGCCGGAGTCGCTGTGCGCGGCGGTTTGTCGTCGGTACGCGGGGCTGTGCTGTCGGCGGTACGGTCGACAGCCTTCTCGCCGGCCCCATCGGCGGCCGCCTGCTCGGCGCTGTTAACGGTAAAATTCTGCTCCTCTATTGTACTCACACCTTTCTTTTGTCTGTCCGAGGGTTAATACTTGATTGGCTTGCTGGTCAGATATTTCTTGACCATCAGGGCGATTTTGAACACGATGGCGTGGTCAAATTCGCGCAAATCGAGGCCGGTCAACTTCTTGATTTTCTCCAGTCGGTAGACCAGCGTGTTGCGGTGAACGAACAACTTACGCGATGTTTCGCTGACATTGAGATTGTTTTCAAAGAACTTCTGAATGGTGAACAGGGTCTCTTGGTCGAGGCTTTCGATGGAGCCGCGTTTGAACACCTCACGCAGGAAGGTCTCGCACAGCGTCGTGGGCAACTGATAAATCAGCCGCGCGATGCCGAGATTGTCGTAACTGACGATGGATTTCTCGGTGTCAAATACTTTGCCGACCTCAAGGGCTATCTGCGCCTCTTTGAACGAGCGGGCCAGATCCTTGATGCTGTCAACGATGGTACCGATGCTGACAACCGCGTTGATGTAAAATTCGCCCGAGAGGGTGTCGACGATGGAGCGGGCCAGTTTTTCGAGGTCCTTCGTTTCCTTTACCGAGCCGGTCTCTTTGACAATGGCGATGTCGCTTTCATTGATGCTGACGACAAAATCCTTGTTTTTATCGGGGAACAGATTTTGCATTACATCAAACACCGACACCTCGTTGTTGGAGGTGACGCGCACCAGAATGACCACGCGCGAAACATCGTTGGTCAGGTGGAGTTCACGCGCTTTGAGATATACATCTCCCGACAGAATGTTGTCCAGTATCAGGTTTTTGATAAAGTTTGAGCGGTCAAACTTTTCATCATAAAACTGCTTAATGTTGGTCAGCGAAACGGCCAATATGGCTGCATAATTTTCAGCCTGCGAGTCGTTGCCCTCGACAAAGACAACATACTCGGCGCTGTTGGCCGTGCCGAATGGCTTGTATGTGTAATTACCTTTGGCGAAAGCGTCAGTGCTGACCGGTTGAACGGGCATTATTTCACCGATGCGTCCAAGGTCGCTGCACGCAATGACCGTCTGCGTCTCGTCGATGACGCCGATGGTGCGGTCAATGGCCTCTTTAGTCTGGTATATGATACTTTGAAACAAGCGGTTTGCCAAATTGAACATCCCCTTTTACCGGATTAAAAAATTGAACATTACACCGATTATGTAAATCTCATTATCCATTTTACACAAAATGCATTGCGATTTCAAGTAAAACTCACGAAAAATCACAAAAAAGTTACAAAAAGATTACAAAATGCGCCGATTGCTGTGTAAAAATAGCAATCGGGCAAAAATATTCATAAAAAATCGCCTAAACTATGGCTGAAATAATCGAAGTGTGGTATAATCAAAATGTTTATTTGTAAATATACCAAGCGTAAGGAGCTGTAATAAATTGCAAAACATAACCACCAAACCCATTGCGGCCGGTGTGGACGGATGCACCGTTCAGGTCGACAAGTTCAAATCGGTGCGCATGTCGGTCACCTTTTATCTGCCGCTCGAGGAGCACAGAGCCTCGGCCAACGCCCTGCTGCCGTTTATGCTGACGGGGTGCGGCGCCGGCTTTGCCGACACCCGCGCCCTCAACCGCCGGCTGGCTGAGTTGTACGGCGCCGGGCTGTCCTGTTCGTGCGACAAACTGGCCGACTCGCAGGTGCTGCGCATCGGCATTGAATGTATCGGCAACAAATATGTGCCCGACGGCAGTGACCTGGTTGCCCAGTGCGCGTCGCTGCTGTGCAGTCTGATTTTTGACCCGCTGACCGAGGGCGACGCCTTTGAGTCACGCAACTTCGAGCGCGAGAAGCGGCTGGCGCTTGAGCGCATCGACGGCGAGATAAACGACAAGCGCCGCTATGCACGCGGCCGGTGCGAGGCCGAGATGTGCGCCGGCGAGCCATACGGTCTGCCGGCCATCGGCAACCGAGCCGATATCGAGGCGCTGACGCCCGCCGAACTTTACACGGCGTGGCGGCTTATGCTGCAAACGGCTATCGTGCGCATAAGCGTCGTGTCCGATGAGCCGTCCGACGGCATTTTCAACTTGTTTGCACAGCGGTTTGCAGATGTCGACCGAAACCCTGCGGCTCTCGGTTGCAGCACCCATCGGCCGTCGGCCGAGGTGCGCCGGGCAGATGAGCACATGGCTGTCAATCAGGGCAAACTGGTGATGGGCTTTTCGTTTGGCATGACCGGAGGCGACAGCGAGAGTTATCCGATGATGGTTTTCGGTGATTTGTTCGGCGGCGGCCCCTACTCAAGGCTATTTTCAAATGTAAGAGAAAAGGAAAGTCTGTGCTACTACTGTTCGGCCGCAGTCAACCGCCGCAAGGGGGTTATGCTGGTCGACAGCGGTGTTGAATTTGACAACATGCAGCGCACCCACGATGCCGTGCTGGAACAGTTTGAGATAATGAAGCAGGGACAGTTCACCGACGATGAACTTCGCTCATCCAAGTTGAGTCTGTGCGACAGTCTGCGCTCGGTATATGATAACGGCGGCGCGCTCAGCCGCTGGTACGCCGACCGCGTCATTTTTGATAAAGAGCCGCTTTCTCCCGAGCAGGTCGGGCGGCTGATTGAGTCGGTCACGCGCGAGCAGGTTGTCGAGGCGGCAAAAAGTGTGCGGCTCGACACCGTTTACCGTCTGCTGGGTGAGGAGGCTGAATGATGAATATTATCGAACACAAGTCGGATGCTCTCGGTGAGCGATATTATGAAACCGTGCTGGACAACGGCCTGCGCGTGTATATTTGCCCCAAGCCGGACTTTGCCACTGCCTATGCCGTTTACGGCACGCGCTACGGCTCCATCGACACGCGCTTCCGTCTGGGCGGCGACGGCGATTTTACCGATGTGCCCGAGGGCATAGCCCACTTTTTGGAGCACAAATTATTTGAAAGCGAGGATTTGGACGCCTTTGAGCGGTTTGCCAAGACCGGCGCATATGCCAACGCCTACACCTCGTTTGACCGCACCTGCTATCTGTTTGCGTGCACATCAAACTTCGAGGCCAATTTGGATATACTGCTCGACTTTGTTCAATCGCCCTATTTTACTGCGGCATCGGTGCAAAAGGAGCAGGGCATCATCGGTCAGGAGATACGCATGTACGACGATGACCCGCAGTGGCGCGTTATGTTCAACCTGCTGTGCGTTATGTATCAGAATCATCCGGTGCGCATCGACATCGCCGGTACGGTCGAATCGATTGCCGAGATAGATGACCGACTGCTTTACAAGTGCTACGAAACCTTCTATGACCCGTCAAATATGTTCATCTGCATTGCGGGAGATGTCGATGCCGAGGCGGTCATCGGCCGTATAGCCGACGCCGTCGGCCCGAGCAAAGGGCTTAAAATCGAGCGCAGTGCTCACAGCGAACCGGTCGGCATCGTCAGCAGTTACACCGAGCAGAAGTTGAGCGTATCACAGCCCATGTTTTGCATGGGGTTCAAGGAGCCGTGCGACAAGCCGGAGGTCACTCTGCGCGAGTATTTGCAGACCAACATTCTGCTGGATATTATCGCGGGCGAGTCCTCGCCGCTGTTCGGCCGCTTGCTGGACGAGGGGCTGATAGGAGAAAATTTGGGCACCGAGTTTTTCAACGGCTACGGCTACGCCGCCGAACTGTTTGAGGGCGAGAGCCGCGACCCGTCGGCCGTGCGCGATGCCTTGCTCGGTGAGATTGAACGCCTGCGCCGCGACGGCATTGATGTGCAGGATTTCATTCGCTCAAAAAACAGTCTTTACGGACAGACGGTTATGCAGTATAATAATGTAGAGCAGATTGGCGGCGCGCTGGTGGCCGCGGAAATGGGCGGCTACGATTTGTTCAGCATGGCCGACGAGATTGCCGCTGTTACCCTTGAGGATATTGAGCGCCGACTGCACACGAGCATGAGCGCCGACACCTTTGCAATGAGCGTCGTTGCGCCAAAATAAGCGACTGCGAGGACTGAAAAAATGGACTATGTTATTTTATTCGGCATAAAAATTCCCGTTAACAATATCGCCTTTACCGTGCCTGGCACGCAGTTTCACATCTACTGGTACGGCATAATAATCGCCGTCGGCTTTGTGCTGGCCCTTGTGTGGGGCATGCGCAAGGCCGAGAGCCACGGCATTGATAAAGATAAACTCATCGATGTGGTGCTGGTCGGTTTTATCACCGCCATCATCGGCGCGCGCGCGTACTACATCATTTTCAGCGACATGGTCATTACCTCGTGGAAGCAGGTGTTCGCCATTCACGACGGCGGCATCGCAATTTACGGAGCCGTCATCGGCGCACTGCTTGGCGGCGGCATAATGTGTAAAATTCGCAAAGTAAATTTGCTGGCCATGTTCGATTTGGCCATGCCGGGCTTTTTGATAGGGCAGTGCATCGGCCGTTGGGGCAACTTTGTCAATCAAGAGGCGTACGGAGACGCGACCGGCAGCAGTTGGTTCGGCATGACCGGCAGCCGCATTGCCCGCGAGATGGGGCCGAATGTGCTGGTTCACCCATGCTTTTTGTACGAGTCGCTGTGGTGCCTTGCCTGCTTCATACTGCTGTGGCAAATCGGCCGCCGCAGGAAATTTGACGGGCAGATATTCTGCCTCTACCTTATAACATACAGCATCGGGCGGTTCTTTATCGAGGGGCTTCGCACCGACAGCCTTTATATCGACCTCGTGTTTGCCGAATTGCGCGTCTCTCAGGTGCTGGCCGCACTGCTGGTCATCGGCGGCACTGTGCTTTACTTTGTACTGCGTGAGGCGGAACGGCGTTCACATTATAAGGAATATGTCAATTTGTTTGACGAGGATACTGTTTCAGAGGAGGCTGCGGCAAATGGCAGCGATAATTGACGGAAAAGCGGTGTCGGCCGCGACACGCGCGAACATAGCCGGCGAGGTATCGGCGCTCAAGGAGCGCGGTGTGTCGGTCGGTCTGGCGGTCATCATCGTCGGTGACGACCCGGCTTCACGCGTGTATGTTAATAACAAGAAAAAGGCATGCGCCGAACTGGGCATTTACAGCGAGGAGTATGCCCTGCCCGAGCAGACGACCACCGAGGAACTGCTCCAATTGGTCGGTCAACTCAATGCGCGCGGCGATATCAGCGGTATTCTGTGTCAGTTGCCGCTGCCACGGCACATTGATGAAACGGCTGTCATCAACGCAATATCGGCACAAAAGGATGTCGACGCCTTTCACCCGCAGAATGTCGGTCACATAATGATAGGCGATTATCATTTTCTGCCGTGCACGCCGGCCGGCGTAATGCGCCTGCTTGAATACTACAATATTGATGTGTGCGGCAAGCGGTGCGTTGTCATCGGCCGCTCTAACATAGTGGGCAAACCGATGGCCATGCTGCTGCTTCATTCAAACGCGACCGTGACCGTTTGCCACAGCAAGACACGCGACTTGGCCGCCATTTGCCGCGAGGCGGATGTCATAGTTGCGGCGGTCGGCCGAGCGGGATTTGTCACCGCCGATATGGTCAAGGAGGGCGCCGCAGTCATTGATGTTGGCATGAACCGCGACGGCAACGGCAAGTTGTGCGGCGATGTCGATTTTGACGGAGTCAGCGCCGTCGCCGGATACATAACGCCGGTGCCCGGCGGGGTCGGGCCGATGACCATCACCATGCTGATGGAAAATACCGTGACGGCCGCAAAACTTCAGAACGGTATATAACAATCACTGATTTAAGTAAGGGGGGCGGAGCCAATCAAACGCATCGTATCACTGATTGCCGCGGTACTGATGGCCGTGGGGATAAGCATACCGGCCGTGGCGCTGGAGTACACCGATAACAGCGGCGTTATGACCGTGACCCTGCCCGACGAGTACCTGATTTTGACCGAGAAAAATCTCAGCCACAACACCGATGCGCTCAAGAGTTGGGGCCACTCGGTCGACAGTTTCAAACGGCTGATGAACGATAAAAATATTTTCCTTTACGCCGTCGACGGCAAGGGCGACAACCAGTTCCAACTGAAATGTTGGGACAGCGATGTTGCCGCAACCATAGGCGACCTGTCGTCGCTGGGCGGCGACGGGCTGACAGATGCCATGGCGGCCATCGGTGAGGGCATTGCCGAGGGAGAGGGCAACCTGCTCGAGAGCAGTGTTGTATCGCAGTCGGGACAGCCGTTTTTCCGCTTCACTGTCAATGTCGGCTCCTTTTGCTATGTGCAATACCTGACGGTGTGCGGCGGCAAATTTTACTCGATGGTTTACTATAACAGCACGGCTGAACTGACCGACGCACAGCGCCAAACGGCCGAGTCGGTTTTTGCCACCGTTAAGGTCAACGGCGGCTCGTCGACCGGCCTGTTCAACAGCAACAACATCGCGACGGTAATTTTGCTCGGTGTGGGTATTTTGGCGGCTGTGTGCGGTGTCGTTTGGGTCATCATGACCATCGTCAGCGACATTCGCCGCCGACGCTCTGAGCCGGACGAGATAGTACCTGACCGCATAGAAATGCGCCGCAAATAGCGCCGGTTTTCAACCTGAATACAGTTAAGGCAGACGCCCAACCTCACTTTAGTCGGGCGTCTGTTTTATCAAAAAAATCGGGCCGGCAGGAGAAACTCCCGCACGACCCGTAAAAATTATTGGTCGGTGCCCCAGCCGTCGATGTGGGCTCTCTGCATGGCGCCAAGCGTTTTTTGATAGAGCGACGAGTAGCCGCTCTGCCGCTCAAGCGAGTCGATGAGTTGCTTGACACGCTGGCGTTCAGTGACGCCGTCAGCCGGACAGGATGACTTGATGACCGGCAATTGCAGGCGGTTGGCGGCGCGCTCGACCTCGCGCTCGGTGGCAAAAACCATCGGGCGTATCAGGTGCAACTCCTTGCGCGAGAGGTAACTGACCGGTGAAAAGCAGGCGATGCTGCCGCCGTTGAGCAAATTCATGTAAAATGTCACTACGGCGTCGTCAAGGTGGTGCCCCAGCGCCAGTTTGTTACAGCCCAGCCGCTTGGCCTCGTCGTGCAGCAGTCCGCGCCGCATGCGTGCGCACAGACTGCACGGATTTTGCTCATTTCGTTGGTTAAAGATGATGTCGTACAGTTGGGTGCGCTTGAGCGTAAAGGGCACATCAAGCCGCTCGCACAGCCGCTCAATTTGCGAATAGTCGCACGGCCGGCCGCCGAACTGCGGGTCGATTGACAGTGCGTGCAAGGTGTATTTGGCCGGATAAAAGCGGCGCATCTCGCTGAGGGCGTACAGCATGGCCAGTGAATCCTTGCCGCCCGATACGCCCACCGCTATGCAGTCGCCGTCATGCACCATATCGTATTTTTGCATGGCCGCGCGCATGCGGCTCATCAAAATCTGCACTTATCATCGCCTCCGCAGTCAATTATACACGCTGCAAGGCGGCGGCGCAACAAAAATTTCAGCCGAATATGCGCTGTATGAGCGCGTCGGTGCGCCGGTTGACGGCGTCGAAGTCCATCGCCTCGATGTAAAAGTGTTCCATCTGGTCGTGGGTCAGTTTGGCGGCGGCCAAGGTGTCGACGGCGGCTTCAATGAGTTGATCGACGGCGCGGCGGTTAAAGGACAGCCGCTGTTTATGGCGGCGCAGAGCCTCGGTGTCGGTAAAGCGTTCAGAGCGTATGAGTCGGGTAACATCGAGAGGCATACGGCGGTTGCAGGTGCACAGCGCGACGCCGGCCTCCGGCACAAGCACATGCTCGGGTGCGCCGTTGGGCATGAACGGACTGCGGCAGTTTATGATGTCATATCCGCGCTCAAGAGCCACCAGTCTGAATGCCGACAGCATTGCTTCGGATACGGCGCCGTATTCATCCTCCACCGCTTTAATGGTCGGGCATGTCGCCGTTACAGTGCCGCTGAGGAACATAAACCCGCGCGGCGTGACGGCACTCAAAAACCGCATCTGCTCGCGGCCTGCGCGGCCCGCTTTGTCGGGCAGCATGCGCCGCGCCAACTTGGCACCGTATGCCGCCGCGCCGCTCATGTCGGTGCAGGCGGCGGCCAATTTCATGCTGTCGGCCATCATCTGACCGGCGGCTGTAATGTAGCGCGAGGCGCGCGCGTGCAGAGCGGCATTGTCGATACACTTGGGATAAAGGCGGTCAGCCGACAGCGCCAGCATATCTATATCGTAGTGGTCGCCCAGGTTTATAATCACCTCGCACATGCCGGGGTACTGCGGCTCAACGACATGGGGCGCCGTGCCATCCATCAGGCAGACGCGCATATTTGGCATTACGGCGGCGTCGAGCGAGTCGGGGTCAGACGAGCAGGGCGACACCCATACCGCCTCGCCGCGGTCGGCGGCGGCTTCGGCAACGCGCCGCATGAGCGATGATTTTCCGGTTCCGGGGCCGCCCTTGATTATATACACTCGCCAGCCCTCGGTCACATCGTACACATCGGCAAAGTGCGAAACAAAACCGCCGGGCGCATTGGCGCCGAGAAAATACATGGGAATATTGTCGGTCATTGTTAAAAACAACTCCTTTTGATGTAAAATCGGTTGGAATTTCCAATGCCATCCTATTCCGCGACGGCGGCGTTTGTCACAAATCATGGGGGTAATATTTAAAATAATCGGTCAAATTTATCAAAATGCGTTGTGCTTGTTTCATTTTTGTGTTATAATGTAAACTGTATTTCTATATGTGTAAATTAGGGGCGGATAACCTTTGCATTACCTCGATAACAGCGCCACCACTCCACTGTGCCGCGAGTCGGCCGAGCGGATGAAGGAGTATATGGACAGCCACTTCGGCAACCCGTCGTCACTGCACCGCTTGGGGTCAGAGGCGCAGATGCGCATGGATGACGCACGCCGCAGTGTTGCACGCGCCATCGGGTGCGACAGCCGCGAAGTCTACTTCACCTCCTGCGGCAGTGAGGCCGACAACACGGCCGTTTTGGGCGCCGCCCGCGCCCGCCGCCGCGCCGGCAGACGCGTCATCACCACCGCCGTCGAGCACTCTGCCGTGCTTGAGAGTATGAAGCAACTTGAGCGCGAGGGTTTTGAGGTCATTTACCTGAAGCCTGACAGCGGCGGCAACATCAGCGAGCAGAGTTTGGCTGACGCCGTAAACGGCGATACGGTGCTGGTCAGCATGATGCTGGTCAACAACGAGAGCGGCGCGCGTCTGCCTGTTGAACGCATACGCCCGATATGCCGCGATGCCGGCGCCGACCCGCTCATACACTGCGACGCGGTGCAGGCCTTCGGCCGCATGAGTGTGCGCCCTGACAGGCTGGGCGTCGACCTGATGTCGATAAGCGCGCACAAGGTTCATGGGCCAAAGGGGATCGGAGCGCTGTATGTCGCCCGCGGCAAGCGCATACTGCCCCTTATCCTCGGCGGCGGTCAGGAGCGCGGCATGCGCTCGGGCACCGAATCAACCCTGCTGTGCGAGGGATTTGCCGCGGCGTGTGATGCGCTGCCCGGTTACGATGAGCAGAACGGGTTATACACCGCCCTGCGCGAGCGCATTTTGAGGCGTGCCGCCGAGTGCGACGGCGTAACCGTCAATTCGCCGCCCGACGCTGTGCCGTATATCACCAACATCAGCGTGCGCGGCATACGCAGTGAGACCATGATGCACTTTTTGGAGGAGCGCGATGTGTTCGTTTCGTCGGGCAGTGCCTGCTCCAAAGGCGCCGTCTCCCATGTGCTGGTGTCGATGGGGCTTGACAGGGGCGATATCGACAGCGCGCTGCGCATCAGTCTATCGCGCATGAACACTGCAGAGGATATAGACCGATTGTTTGACGGTATCGAGGCCGCAAAGCAACGACTTAGACGGAGAAGGTAAATGAAAGAAATTATTTTGATAAAAAACGGCGAGTTGGCGCTCAAGGGGCTCAACCGCTCCAACTTTGAGGATGCTATGATAAAGCAACTGCGCCGCCGGCTGAAGCCGCTCGGTGAGGTCGAAATCAAGAAGGCGCAGTCGACCGTTTTCGTTCAGCCGGCCGACGAGCATTTTGACTTTGACGAGGCACTGCGGCGCGTGTCAATGATATTCGGCATTGCGGCTTTCAGCCGCGCCGCCGTGTGCGACAAGGATATGGACGACATAATCGCCAAAGGTGTGCCGTACCTCAAAGATGCACTGGCCGGCGTCAAAACCTTTAAGGTGGATGCCAAGCGCGCCGACAAGCGGTTCCCGCTTGATTCACCGCAGATATGTGCGCGATTCGGTGAGGTGCTGCTGGAGGCGTACCCCCACCTTAAAGTGGATGTGAAAAATCCGGATATCAGGGTGGTCGTCGAGGTGCGTGACTTTGCCGCTTATGTGCGCGCCGGTCAACTGCACGGCGCAGGCGGCATGCCGGTGCCGACCGGCGGCAAGGCCGGCATACTCATTTCGGGCGGTATCGACAGTCCCGTCGCGGCGTGGATGATGGCCAAGCGCGGCATTGAACTGTTCGCAGTGCACTTTGCAAGCCCGCCGTATACCGGACCGCGCGCCGAGATGAAGGTCAAGGAACTTCTGCGCAAGGTGGCGGCTTACAGCGGCCGCATCAAACTGGCGGTAGTGCCCTTTACCGAGATTCAGGAGCAGATAAGTGAAAATTGCAAGGAAGAATATTTCACGCTGATAATGCGCCGCTATATGATGCGCATTGCCGAGATACTGGCGCGCCGCCACGACTGTAAGGCGCTCATCACCGGAGAAAGTGTGGGTCAGGTGGCCAGCCAAACAATGGCGGCGCTGGGTGTAACCGATGCCGCAACCGATATGTTGGTCTTGCGGCCGCTCATCGGTATGGATAAAGAAGAAATAATCGCCATTTCGCGCAAAATCGACACATTCGACATTTCGACTCTGCCGTATGAGGACTGCTGTACCGTCTTTACTCCCAAGCATCCGCGCACCCGCCCGGAACTGGATAAGGTCATTGAGGCGGAGGGCGCTTTGGCGGCTGATGAGATGATAAAGCGTGCCGTCGACAGCACTGTATTTGAGTGGATAGAATGAACGGAGGTAGCATATGAACGCTGAAATTATTACAGTCGGCACCGGAATGATGCGGGGCGGCCCGTCCGGTGACAACACAGCATTTTTGTCCGAGCAATTGGCCGCGTGCGGTATGGTCACAAACTATCAAACGGCCGTCGGCAACGGTCGGTCGCACATTGCCCACGCGCTTCAGGCGGCCGCCGAGAGAAGCGATGTCATCATTTTGACCGGCGAGTCGGCAGACGGCACATTAAAGCAGACGGTCTGCGAAGCGCTCGGCCTTGAGCCCGACCGACTGCCCGATGGAGCGACCGTCTTTGAGAGCGACGGCGGTGCGCAGGGGTTTGCCGTCAGTGCGGGCGACCAGCACATCATAGTGCTGTCGGGTGATGCAAATGAATTGCGCCGCATGACGGCCGACAGCGTTGTGCCGTTTTTGCTGGGAATATCGGGCAGTGCCATCGTGTCGCACACAGTAAAAATTTTCGGCATGACAGAGCATGAGGTCAGGTCACGGCTGGGCAATGCCATTGGCGGCACCAACCCGACGGTTGATATTTACACCGGTCAGGGAGAAGTGCGCCTGACTATCACCGCGTCGGCGGCGACAACTCAGGCGGCCGAAAATCTGTGCGCTCCGGCGGTCAAATTTTTGTCGGCCAAATTGGGCGACTCGGTATACGGCATTGACAGCGGCAGTCTGGAGGAGGTGGTGGTCAGCCATCTGAAAAAGCGCGGGCTGACCGTTGCGACGGCTGAGTCCTGCACCGCCGGCCTGCTGTCAAAGCGAATTACCGATGTCAGCGGCTCGTCGGCTGTTTTTCCGGCCGGAATCGCCGCCTATTCAAACGATATTAAGGTCAAACTGCTCGACATACCCGAGCAGGTCATCCGTACTCACGGAGCGGTCAGCGCCGAAGTGGCCAAGCGTATGGCGCTCGGCGCCAGAAATGTGGGCGGCACCGACCTTGGCATAGGTATCACCGGAGTGGCCGGCGCCTCTGTCGAGGGCAAGCCGAGCGGGCTGGTATACATCGCCATGACCGACGGCGACCGCATGTGGCTACATAAACTGGACGGCGACGGCCGCGAGAGCCGCCGCGATTATGTGCGCGAAATGGCCGCCGGCACTGCGCTGGATATGCTGCGCCGCTACCTGTTTGCCCTGCCCGATGTGCTGGAGGGCGCAGAAGATATACTCAAAACGCGCCTTACCTTTAACCCCAATGCCGCGGGCAAAACGGCAGAGGCAGAGGCAGAGGACGGCGATTTCAATTTGCAGATAACCGATTCGATGATTGACAGCGCATTTGCAGGCGGCGCCGCATCGGCCGAGGACGATGCGGTCGAGGATGACAGCGACGAATTTATCATCCCCGAGGAGGCACAACCGGTTGAGAAAACACCTGCCGAGCCGGACGAATTTGTCTTTGGACAGATAATACGCGCCGATGCTGATGAATTTAGTATTGACGAAATATCGGCGGCGCAAGGCGACGGCGACGAGTTTGCCGCCATGTGGCAGGACACCGACAAGGACGGCAATGGCGCGCCCGCCAAGGAAAGCCGGCCCTTCTTTGCCCGTATGGCGCACGCCGTCATTCCGTGGAAGGGCGACACCGTCTCCGAAATCGTGCGCAAGGTAATACTGCTGGCATGCGTGGCCGTGCTGATAGTATCGTGCTGTTACATCGGCGGGTCGATAAATGACCGCCTCGTATATGAGCACGAAATAACCTATGTGCGCGACCTTTATGACAACACCGACCAGTCGGTCGACGAAAGCGGCTTTATGAACAAGTTTAAGCGCCTTTACGAGAGCAATCCCGAGGTGGTCGGCTGGCTGACCGTTCCCGGCACCAAGACCGACAACCCCGTTTACCAGACCGACAACAACGACTACTACCTCAAGCACAACGGCTCAAAGGAGAACAGTGTATACGGCGCTCTATTTGCCGATTACCGCTGTTCGGTCAATCCGAGTGAGCGCTCGCAGAATGTTACCGTCTACGGTCACCACATGCGCGACGGTTCCATGCTGGCCGAGATAACCAAGTACAAGAGCATCTCATTTTACAAAGAAAACCCGATTATCACCTTTGATACCATATACGGCAACGGCAAGTACAAGGTCTTTGCGGCCTTTATCACCAATGACGAGGCCGACGGCGACAACGGATACCGCTTCAATTTTGAGGCGTCCTCTTTCGCGTCGCAAAGCGATTTCTTGACATGGGTCGAGCAGGTGCGCCGCCGCTCGGTAATCAATACAACGGTCGATGTGGCCGAAGATGACAAGATACTGACTCTGTCCACCTGCACATACGACATAAAGGGCGTTGAACTCAGATTTGTGGTCATGGCGCGTCTGCTCCGCGACGGCGAGAGCGAGAGTGTAAACCTGACCGGCGCTTCGCAGAACGCAAAGCCGCTTTATCCGGCTTGCTGGTACGAGGCCAAGGGCGGCTCCAAACCGACCTTCAGCGACGGTACCTACACATGGTTCCCCGAGGGCACCGACCAGTCGATTATCGACAATGTCATCTCTCAACAGCAGTCCGCGAGCAGTAATGCTTCGTCCTCAGTAAGCAGTCAAACCTCGTCGGGCGGGTCGTCACACTCGGTTTTGAACGGGCTGTCCTCTCTGCCGTCCAAAATCAGTTCGACCAACCACTCAAGCAATTCTGCACCGTCGTCGAGCGCGGGTAACTCGTCGGCAGGCGATTCGAGCAATACCGCTACTTCATCAAACACATCGAGCGATACATCCACTTCGTCAAATGATTCGAGCGACCCTCCGCAAGAGGCGTCCGATACATCTGAACAATAGGGGACGATGATAAATGAAAACAGAAGTAATTTATTTCGGTGCAGAGCATATTGCATCACTGGATGAAAAACTGGGCAAGGTGAGCCGTCTGAGCGGCTCTGCCGATACCTCTACACGGCGCGAGTTTTTGCTGGCACTGCAAACGGCTGTTG
>JAQXHB010000060.1 GCA_029007015.1 Bacillota bacterium
ATTTTGCCTGACCTTGTAAAATACTTTATCGAAACTAACCGATAAGCAACAAAAAAGCGGTTGAGGATTTACACCTTAACCGCTGATTTTTTATGTTTTTTGACCGTTCGGACATCAAACGGACATCAAAAAAGGCTTGCAACAAGGCGAAAGCCCTGTAAACAAGCCATTTTCTTGATAAAATAATTATCTCTTTGAGAACTGGGGAGCGCGGCGGGCACCTTTGAGACCGTATTTCTTTCTCTCCTTCATACGCGGATCGCGTGTGAGGAAGCCGGCCTTCTTGAGGGCGGCGCGAAGATTTTCGTCATACTGCAGCAGGGCGCGGGAAAGGCCGTGGCGGATGGCGCCGGCCTGGCCGGTTACGCCGCCGCCTGCTACTGTGCAGACGATGTCAAATTTGTCAGCGGTGCCGGTCAGAGCCAACGGCTGACGAACAATCAACTTAAGGGTCTCGAGACCGAAGTAATCGTCGATATCTCTGTTGTTGATGGTGATTTTGCCGGTACCGTTATAAACGCGAACACGCGCAACAGAACTCTTTCTGCGGCCGGTGCCGTAAAAGTAGGGATTAGAATCGTACATTTATTTCAGCCTCCTTCATTAAAACTCGTATGTCTCGGGCTTCTGAGCGGTGTGAGTGTGCTCAGCACCGGCAAAGACGCGCAGACGGGTGAGGGCCTTGCGGCCGATGGTGTTGTCCGGTACCATACCCTTAACAGCCAGTTCAACGGCCAGTTCGGGGCGGGTAGCCATCAGTGTCTTGTACTGAACAGCCTTCAGTCCGCCGATGTAACCGGTATGACGGTAGTAAATTTTGTCCTCGAGCTTTTTGCCGGTCAGGACAGCGTCCTTGGCGTTGATGATGACGACATGGTCGCCGCAATCAACATGAGGAGCAAATGTGGGCTTGTTCTTGCCACGCAGCAGGTTAGCGGCGGCAACGGCAACTCGGCCGAGCGGCTTACCGGCGGCGTCAATAACATACCACTTACGGCTGATTTGGTCAGCCTTGGGCATAAATGTTGACATGGTTCATTCCTCCGAAAAATAATAATCATTTTATGACGAATGTTATCATAACACATCGCGCGGTGGTTGTCAATAGATATTTTTCAAATTTTAAATTTAGTTTTTGCGTTCTTTGATTTTCGCCGTTTTTCTTTCATTTGCTCGCATTTGCTCGGCTTTGATTTTGCGATTTTTGCGCTGAAAATCGGCCCTGCCAAGCGGCAGAGCCGAACTCATCGGTGCAAATGCAGGCGGTGCTTGTGCAAGCACAGTCAGTCGCGCCGGCTTATTTGTCGTTGTATATTGTGTTAACGCCGTCGCTGAACGACACAAAGTAGGTGCCGCGATGCTCCAGCATACCTTTTGCATTTGAGCCGATGGCGTCGAACACCTTGAACGGTACGGCACAGCGAATTTCATCGTCGCCGCACTCGAATGTGATGGCGTACTGCTTGCGCGTGACGCCGTTTGTGTCGATGGCGTCCTCGCACTCCTTGCGGCGGCAGGTGCACTCGTGGCTCTCAATGGGCAGTTTGCGCACGGCGTCGCGGCTCTTTTTGGCTGTGACGGCCAGCATTATCAGCACAAACAGTGCGGCCGCAATGAATATCCAACCTAACATGACGGTCAACTCCTTACACCGTTATTATAAACCCTATCAGCAAAATTATAACATATTGCCGCCGCCATATCAAGCGCAAACCGCTTGATTTTCACCTGTGTGTCCCCAAAAGCATAGATTGATAGCGGGTGATAAAAGATGAGTAATGTTGTTATCATGGCGCTGACTGCCACGCTGGGCACATGGTTTGTGACGGCACTGGGCGCCGCGATAGTAATTTTCTTTAAAAATACCAATCAAAAGTTGATGAACCTGATGCTCGGCTTTGCCGCCGGGGTAATGATTGCCGCCAGTTTTTGGTCACTGCTGCAGCCGGCCATCGAGCGGGCCGAGAGGTATTTGCGTACACCGGCGTGGCTGGTGGTTTCGGCCGGATTTGTGTGCGGCGCGCTGTTTATGTGGGCGTCTGACAAGGCGGTGACCCTTGCCCGCGGACGCGTCGCGGCCGATGGTTCATCTCAGCAAATCAACCGCATTATAATGCTGGTGCTGTCCATAACACTGCACAACATACCCGAAGGGTTGGCCGTCGGCGTTGCATTCGGCGCACTGCACTTCGGCGGTTATACCACCGAGGCGCTCATGGGTGCAATAACCATTGCCGTCGGGATAGGACTGCAAAACTTTCCCGAGGGGGCGGCCGTCTCATTGCCTCTGCGCCGGGAGGGATATTCACGACGCAAAAGTTTTCTGATAGGGCAGGCCTCCGGCATGGTAGAGCCGGTGGCCGGCGTCTTGGGCGCCGCCATGGTGGTGCACATTCAGACGGTACTGCCGTTTGCGCTGTCTTTTGCCGCCGGTGCAATGATACTGGTGGCAGTGCACGAACTCATACCCGAGTGCCGCCAAAATGAGTGCGACAACCCCTACTTTGCCACAATGGGCATTGTAGCCGGATTTACCCTGATGATGCTGCTCGATGTCGCTTTGGGATAGAACGGCACCCCTCGAGAGACGCTGTTCTGCTTTGTTACACAATAACGCCGCCGAAGGAGCAAACCTTCGGCGGCGTTGTGCTTGGCAGTATTGCCGATATGTTATCCGAGTGCGACCATGCTGAAAACGAGGGCAAACAGCGCAACCGTTTCACAAAGGCCGACAACGGTGATATACTGCGAGAAGCCCTTGCCCGTTTCGGCCAAAGCGTCGGCACCGGCGGCGCCCGCCTTGCCCTGAACAACGGCCGAGATGGCCATTGCAACGCCCGAGGCTATGCCGAGACCGAGCAAAAATGACGGGTCGGCCGAGGAGGCTTTCATCTGTTGCATCAAAAGAAATCCGTAAATGGTCTGCGTAAGGGGCGCACCGGCAAAGACGGTCAAAATAAAGGGTGCCGCCTTGTTAGACATGTAGCACTTTTTCCATGCGCCGATGGCCGCCTGTCCTGCGGTACCGATGCCGAGGGCCGAGCCGATTGCGGCGATGCCCATGGCCAATGCTGTTGCCAATAATCCAAAATTCATAACTATTCTCCTTACTGTAATTTATTATTCTTCAAACGGTTTAAATTTATGGCCGCTCCACGACATATCCAAATGCGAGGAGAACTCCAATGTGTTGAGTCTGATGCCGTGAACGATGACCGACAGTACATTGAGTATCATATTCAGTCCGTGACCGAACACCAGCAGGAATATGGCCAGTATCATAAACATGAAATTGCCGAGCAGGGGCCCTGCCAACTCGTTGACGGTGGCGGATATTGCCGAGCCTGCGAGTCCCACCGCCCAAAGGCGGATATACGACACGATATCGGAAAAGACATTGACAACGCCCAGCAGCACCGAAACGATGTTTTTCATGCTTGCCAGTACCGATTTGATGACGCTTCCCTCGTAGTTTGAGAATATGAAACTCATGCAGAAGCCGACGCCTACGCAGGCGATGGACACTGTGCCAATCGGTATGCCGCCTATCACCAGCCCGAAACTGAACACCTCGGCGTTGACCACCAAACTAAGCACCACATAGTACATGCCCACGAGTTGCAGTATTGAGCCGATATCACCGAGCATTTTGACCGATTTTCTGTTGCGTGCGGCGCCCAGAATGTGTGCCACCGTCAGTTGAATGAGCGCCAGAGTGAAGCAGAATATCTGCAAATTCTGCGCGGTGGTCAGCCCGACATCGCCGCTCGTCCAAAATGGATGCCAAATTTTATCGGCGTAAACATTTGAAATAACGGGTATGGACAGATTTTGGAGCCACTGCGGCAAATGGGCGGCAGGCATGCCGAACCAGGTGCAGGTGAGAGTGCCCCAAATGACGGTCGAAAGGCCGAAAAGGCCTACCAGCAAAAAGGTGGGGGAGACGGCCTTTTTGGATATGAGCGACTTGACTGTCGGCACTGCGGCGGCCGCGAGAACGATGAGTCCGTATCCGCCGTCACCGAAAATTATGCCGAAAAAGATGAGGATGAATGCCAAGAACCAGCCGGAAATATCATATTCAAAATATCCCGGCACCGTGCCCAAAAAGTCGGTCAGCGGATAAATAAGGCTGACAAACTTGTTGTTTTTCAGTTTAGTGGGCACATTATCCTCCGGGGTCGGCTCCTCAATGAGCAGTCCCCACGAATTGTCGCTCGCCGCCAACTTGAGTTTGTCGGTGTTTTCCGCCTCGATATACCCCCTGAAATATGCAACCGAAAGGTTGCTGCTGCCGTCTGATGACAGTTCTTCATCATTCATGCCGGTGGCGTAAACTTCAAACTCAATCTCTTTTTCAAGCGATTTGACCGCCTGCTTCATGCTGTCGATACAGCAGGCGTATGACGCTGTTTGCTCATCAATCGCCATTATGCGTTGGGCGCAATCGGACAAATTCTGCCGTATCTCGGCGGTGGAGACGGCCGGCAGTTCCAGCCGATAGGGGGCGAGCGACTCGATTGCCTGCTCCTCGCCGTCGGCGCCCGTCTTTATCAGCAGACATTTTACCGACCCTTTGGTTTTGCCGAGGCTGACCGTCCTGACACATTCGCCCAGACCGTCGTACTCGGCCGTCGGCATGCTGTACAGCGAGATGTCAACGCCCTTTTTGCCCAGCGCAATGATTTTGTCCGGGTCAATGTCGCCCCAATCTTGAAGCCGCTGGAGTTCGGCGTTCAGGGCGATTTGCTCCGCCTGACATGCCTTTTTTTCATCGCTCAAAGCGGCGATATCCCTTGCCGCCGTCAAAGCGTCCGGCGGAGTTTCGCTCTCTGTGCGAGGGGCTTTCTTTGACTGCTCGCCCGCGATGTAAATGGCACTCTCCAGCAATGCAATCTGCTGGTGTAACTCGCCCAGCCGGTCGCCCGAGCCCTCGGTTATCTCGATGTGAACAAGCCCCAGTTTGCGCAGTGCTTTGAGGGTTTCGGCCTTTTTGTCCCCCATAGTGATGAGGGACACCTTTTTCATAGGTACAATCACAGCGAATACACCTCCTCTGAGGAGGGTGCGCCGCGAGCGGCTATCTTGCGCTTGGAAATTTTGGAGCGCACCACGGCGCTGACCTGCTGGTCGGACATATAAATGGATATCTTTTTGATATTAGCCTCTGTTTCGGGGATTTTGACCTTTTCAAACAGGTTGACCCTTTGCGATGTGGCCAACAGTTCGGCCGCCAAAAGTCTGACCTGTTCATCCAACACTTCGGCCTCCAAGTCGAGGGACATGGCCCTTTCCATGTGATTTGCGGCTATGTCGACCCACAGAGGCGTTTGGTACAAGTCGTAGTCGCCTCGGGCAAAATCGGCTCCCTCATAGGTGGGAATGGGCACGCCGGCAATATTTCCCTCGCCCTTGCGGATGTTGCTGACCGTTATCAGCCCCTCGGGGAAAGCTGCTTTCTCGCTGAACACGGCAATCCAGGCGTCAAAGCCTGCCTCAAGAGTCTCGCGTTCTTGCCTGACCGCTTTGGCTTTGGCCTCTACGGTGCGGATTTCGGCTTGAAGTTGCTGTTTTTTAAGTGTCAGAGTAGGCAAATATCGGCGGTACATTTTGAGCGCATCTTTTTGTACCTTTAACTCGTTTTTGGTTAGTTTGATTTTTGCCAAATCATCAGTCCCCCTTACTTAACAGGCCAAAATTCATCAGTAAGGTCTGACTTAATGCCGGTTTCTTGCTTTTCAAAACATTCGGCCAAAATCTGCCATCCCAAATCGAGGGCTTCTTCCAATGTCAGGTTGACCGACAAATCCATCAGTTTGTTTTCAAACAGTTGACCGTATTTGAGCAGTTTTTCATCCCAGCGGCTCATCGAGAAGCCCATGTTTTTCTTTTCCAGAGTATCCTTGTATGCAGAATACAGCCTAATCATGGCATCCATGAGCGCGCGGTGGTCTTTGCGCGTTTTGCCGTTTACATTTTGCTTGAGCCGCGACAGCGAGCCAAACGGCTCAATGTGGCCTCCCTTGAGGTAATACTGCCCCTCGGTGATGTAGCCGGTGTTGTCCGGAACCGGATGGGTTACATCGTCGCCGGGCATGGTGGTGACCGCCAGAACGGTGACCGAGCCTGAGTCGGCAAAGTCGACCGCCTTTTCATAACGGGAGGCGAGTTGAGAGTATAGGTCGCCGGGATAGCCGCGGTTGGACGGAACCTGCTCCTGCGTGATGGCAATTTCCTTCATGGCGTCGGCAAAGTTGGTCATATCGGTCAGCAGTACCAGCACATCTTTGTTCTGCAGGGCAAACTGCTCGGCCACAGCCAAGACCATGTCGGGTATCATCATGCACTCAACGGTGGGGTCGGCGGCGGTGTGGATAAACATGACCGTCTTGCTCAAAGCGCCGCCGCGGGACAGTTCATCTTTGAAATACAGAAAATCGTCGTATTTGAGTCCCATGCCGCCCAGTACGATTACATCGGCGTCGGCCTGCATGGCAATGCGCGCCAGAAGCTGGTTGTACGGCTCGCCCGAAATGGAGAAAATGGGCAACTTTTGAGAAACGACCAGTGTGTTGAACATGTCAATCATGGGTATGTTGGTTCTCATCATTCGCTGTGCCAAAATTCTCTTGGTCGGGTTGACCGACGGGCCGCCGATGGGTTTCATGTTTTCGGTCAGCGCCGGCCCCTTGTCGCGCGGCTCACCCGAGCCGTTGAAAATGCGCCCGAGCAGATCGTCGCTGAACGACACGCGCATTTCGTGACCCAAAAATCTGACCTCGTCGCCGGTGGAAACGCCCTGACCGCCGGCAAATACCTGCAGCGAAACGGTGTCGCCGTCGATTTTGTTGACCTGCGCCAGCGACTTGCCGAAACGCGTGGTGATTTGAGCCAGTTCGTTGTACCGTACATCGACGGCCTTTACGGTGATAACATTGCCGATAATGGACTCAATTCGGTTATATACCTTGTTCATCGTAACTCACCGTCCTTTAACAAAGCTTCTGCCGCACTGCTCATTTTGCCGCCGCCGCGGTTATAGAGCGCGTCGATTTCGGCCTCTGCCTTTTTAAAATCATCGCTTAAAAATTCGGTATAATTCCAGTCGATAAATTCCTGACGCATGCTGTTAAAGAAACTGCGCGCCTCATCCTTATCGCCAAGGTCATAGTCACTGCCCAAAACGCACACCAGTTTATCAATAACATAGCGCTGACGGGCGGTGCCGCAGTTGGCGTCGACACTGTCAAACGAGTTTTGCTGCAGATAAACGGCGTCGAGCATTTCTTCTTTAAGATAAATGATATAGTCGGCAAGACTGGTGCCTTCCTCGCCCACCACCTTCATCATGGAGCCGATTTCATTGCCGTGGGTTAAAATCTCTTTGCAAAAAGCCGACTTCGCAGGATCGATAACTCCGTTGTACTTTGACCATGAAATGAGCGGGTCGATGGCAGGATATTTTCGGGCGTCCGAGCGCTCTCGGGACAGTCCGTGGAAAGCGCCTACCACCTTCAGCGTGGCCTGAGTTACCGGCTCCTCAAAGTTGCCGCCGGCAGGCGAAACGGTGCCGCCTATCGTGACCGAGCCGGTAGTGCCGTCGGGCAGACGGACATAGCCCGCCCGCTCATAAAATGCGGCTATATACGACTCGAGATATGCCGGAAATGCCTCCTCGCCCGGTATTTCCTCCAGGCGGCCGGACATCTCGCGCAGAGCCTGCGCCCAGCGCGAGGTCGAATCGGCCAAAAGCAGTACATTCAGCCCCATCTGGCGATAATACTCGGCCAGCGTTACCGAGGTGTAAACCGAAGCCTCGCGGCTGGCTACCGGCATGGAGGAGGTGTTGCAAATGATTATGGTGCGCTCCATAAGCGAGCGGCCGGTTTTGGGGTCGGTAAGTTCGGGAAATTCGGTCAGTGTCTCGACCACTTCGCCGGCGCGCTCGCCGCAGGCGGCGATGATTACGATATCTATGTCGGCGTATTTTGAGGTGGTGTGCTGTAAAACGGTTTTGCCGGCGCCGAAAGGACCGGGAGTGCAGTAGGTGCCGCCCTTTGCCACGGGGAAGAAGGAGTCGACCAGGCGCACCTTGGTCTCCATGGTTTCGACGGGAGCCAACCTCTCGCTGTAACATTTTATTGCCCGTTTAACCGGCCACTTGAAGGACATCGAAATCTCGGTCTCCCGTCCGCGCTCATCGGTTATGACGGCCACCGTCTCTTTGATTGTATATTCGCCCTTTTCCGCTATATGTCTGAGGGTGTAGTTGCCCTGCAAGTAGAACGGAATAAAAATTTTATGGGTAAATGAGCCCTCGGGAACGGTACCTATGTACTCGCCCGCGCGCAGGGTGTCGCCTACATGAGCGGTGGGAGTAAACTCCCACTTTTTCTCGGCGTTCAGTCCGTCCACATAAACTCCGCGCTCCAAAAACCAGCCGGCTTGCTCGGCCAGCAGCGGCAGAGGATTTTGCAGTCCGTCGTATATTTGACCGAGCAGACCCGGGCCCAGTTCGGCGGAGAGCATCTCGCCGGTAAATTCCACCGGGTCGCCGCACTTGATGCCGCCGGTCATTTCGTAAACCTGTATCTGAGCAACGTTTCCGCGAATACGGATGACCTCGCTTTTCAGTTTGGTTCCGTCCGCCGAAACATAGCAAATTTCGTTCAAGGAAACATCGCCCTCAAATTGAGCGGACACCATGTTTCCGTTGATGCCCACAACTTTTCCTATACATTCAGCCATTATTCAGCCTCCGTTCTATCCCCGTTCATGATGGAGTTGTAAATATTTTTGTACGCGGCCTTTCCGCTTGCTTCATCAAAATCTCTTATCCGCGAAAGGAGTTTTAATTTAATCCCGTAGTAGAACACCGACTCATCTGAAAAGGTGTCGGCCGGACGCAGCGTTTCCAAAAATCGGAGCCGCCGGTCATTCAAAAACTGCTCGGCCTCGAGAGGGCTGTCCATATCGACCGCCGTGCGCGCCGTCTGCATCAGTTCGGCCGGCAGGTATTCGTCGCCCGTGTCAAACGGCTTTTTCATCTTGTCGGCACGCGCCTTGCCCAGCGACAGACGCAGTTTTCTCTCGCCGTCGTTCCACGCGTCGATGAGGGGCGAACCCGATTTTTCGCTTCTCCTCGGCGGCAGAAGGGTTATTTTGTTGAGCGCACTCTGCTCTTTTTTGCCCAAAAAGCGGCGGCAGAGTTCAAAAAACCTGTCCTCGGTGATGGGGAGCGGCGTGCCATCTCCAACGCCGTCGAGCGACGGCAACTGAGACATTAAATAATACTCAGCCATATGTTACTCTGCCTCTTTCAAAATCTCGGTTACTCTGGGGCTGAGGTAATTTGACATCATATCCACCACCGCCTCGGCTGAATAATCGTAAAAGGCCTGACCGCCGTTGACGGCAATGCGGAAACCGCCGTCAAAACTGTCGCTCGCCTTGAGCGTGACGCCCTGCTGCATTTTGTCCCTGAGTCCGGCAAGCAGGCTGTCCTCAAGCAGTTTTTTGTCCTCGCTGTTCAAGATCACCGAGATATCCTCGGCGTCCGGTTTGCCCGCCCACTGCTCGACAAACTTTACAATCAGTTTTTGCAGCGAGTCGGGCGAGTAGACTCCCGCCACGCTCTCATTTAAAATGGCGCCCAGTTCTCTGTTTACGCTCTCTCGAAACGAGATAAGTACATTGCGGCCGGCCTGCCCGATGGCGTCCTCGCTTGATTTAACCATCCGCTCGGTTTCGCTTTTGGCGCTCTGAAGCAGTTTTGCGGCCTCTGCCTTGGCGTCGGCAACGATTTTTTCGGCCTGGGCCGTCGCAGATGCAAGTATGGACGAGGCCTCTGTTTCGGCCGCATCCACGCCGTCCTTTTTGATTTGGTCAATCAGTTCCTGCAGTTGTATTTCCATAAAACCATCTCCAATTTCGGTTAAAATTTTATCCGTCTTTCAGTTCTTTGACCGAGCGAGCGGTATCTGTCGGCTGCTCAATATATTCAATCAGTTTATCAACTCGGTCGGTCATGCAGTACAGTTCTTTGCAGCTCGGCTTGATAAAGTTCTTTTCCATGGCCGAGTGCATGCAATCGCGCATTTCATCGTAATAACCGTCGATATTGTAAATGCCGATGGGCTTGTTGTGACGGCAAAGTTGTTTTGAGGTGAGTATTTCAAAAAACTCCTCATATGTGCCGATGCCGCCGGGAACAACGATGAACGCATCGGCATTATCCTCCATTATTTGTTTGCGCTCGCGCATTGTCTTGGGCTCGATAAGTCGGTCGCAAAAATCGTAAATAGCCTCAATAGCCTCATTGCGGAAAAAATCGGGAATGACGCCGATGATATCGGCACCGCCCTTTTTGAAGCCGCGCGCTGCCGCACCCATCAGGCCGTTGCCGCCGCCGCCGAATACGAGGTTGTGTCCCCGCTTGGCCAGGGTTTCACCGAGCACCTCGGTGGCCGTGATGTATTGCTCGTCGATGTTGGGGCTGGCCGCCCCGTAAACACAAATTCTCATGGTTAATCCTTCCATTTTTCGATGATTGATTTAATTTGCGAGGTCAGGCGGGCGTTGTCTTTGTTCGGCCTGCCTTGCCGCAGTTTGACCAAATTGAGCAGTCGCTCTGCCTGCCTGACCATATCGCCGTAAATCGTGGCTGAGCGGGTGCTTTCTTTGAAATGCTGGGCGCGGTCGATGGGCTTGCCCTCGGTGTAAACGGTCATCTTGCCGGTGCTCAGACTGTATTCGGTGCCACTGTATGGCGCCACCGCGTTGTAGCCCATGTCGTTGAGCAGGTTTTTAAAGGATTCGCACGCCTCGTCATCGCCGTGATTGACAAATATCTGCCGTGGCCTCTCTTTGAACCCCTCAAGCCAGGCTACCAGCCCGTTGCGGTCGGCGTGACCGCTCATGCCGTGCAGAGAGGCGATTTCGGCGTTTACCGATATTTCTTCACCAAAAAGGGTTACCGTCTTTTCGCCGTTGAGCAGCCGCCTGCCCAGCGAGCCTTCGGCCTGATATCCGACAAACAGAACGATGTTGTTTGACTTCCACAGGTTATGCTTGAGGTGATGCCTGATTCTGCCCGCCTCGCACATACCGCTGGCCGAAATGATAACCTTTGGCGTTGGGTCAAAGTTGATTTGCTTGGATTCCTCCGACGACTCGGTGATTTTAATGCCGTCAAACCACAGCGGATTTTTGCCGCTGTTTACGATTTTGAGGGTCTCCTCGTCAAAGCATACGGGGTTGCACTGGATAAATATGGATGTGGCTTCGCTTGCAAGGGGGCTGTCAACATAAACAGGGAATCGGTCGTGACCTTTGACCAGCCCTCTTTCTTTGATTTCGCGTATGGCGTAGAGCATCTCCTGTGTTCGGCCGACGGCAAATGAGGGGATAATCAAATTGCCGTCTCGGTCGAGGGCTTTTTGTATATAATCGGCCAGTTCGGCCACGGTGTCTTTTCCGTCGCCCTCGTGCAGCCGGTTGCCGTAGGTCGACTCGATGACCAAATAGTCGGTTTGGTCGACCGTCTTGGGGTCGCAGATGATGCGCTGACCGTGGTTGCCCACATCGCCGCTGAAAACGATTTTTTTGCTGACGCCCTTTTCAGACAGCCATATTTCGATGCAGGCCGAGCCGAGCAGGTGACCGATATCGGTGAAGCGTATCTGTACGCCCTCGGCTACCGGAATGGTGTCGCCGTAATTGCACGGCCTGAAAAGGGATATTATGCCCATGGCGTCGGCAACGGTGTAAACCGGCTCAATAGGCTCGCCGCCGGCGCGTACGGCTCGCTTGGAGCGCCACTGCGCCTCCGATTCCTGAATGTGGGCCGAGTCCCTCAGCATGATGTTGCACAGGTCGCAGGTGACATCGGTGGCATAAACCTTGCCGGTAAATCCGTCTTTATACAGCCGCGGCAGCATACCCGAATGGTCGATGTGCGCGTG
>JAQXHB010000061.1 GCA_029007015.1 Bacillota bacterium
GTTGCGAAGATACCAAGCAACAAATCTCTGTCCGTCATTTGGATAATTTTGTTGGTAGTATTCTTGGGATATTTCTGACAGGATTTTATTATACATAGTGATTACCTCCAAAATTATATCATCTTGAAATGCCTTAAAGCACTCATAATAGCTTCTTCTTTGTCATTTGTGCATTGTGGCTGTTTAACGTTTTCGGATTTCGGCTTGTTATAATTCTCTCGCTCAATAATTCCACACTTGGTTTTAACTTGTGCTATGTTGAGCGATGAAACTTTTAAACCAAATCCTTCAAACACATAATCTTTAATTTCATCATAGGTTGCCTTTGCTTCGGATGATGTTAAATCCAGCTCGTCCATATCAACGGTAATGTCGATATATGTATCCGGCTTTTTTCTAACCAACTGAACAACCGTCTCAACATGCTCGGTGTGCGGAAACATATCGACCGGCTGAATCTTTTTTACATCATATCCGCCGCGGCAGATGTACTCAAGGTCGCGTGCCAGCGTGAGCGGATTACACGAAACATATACCACTCGCTGCGGTGACATTTTTATCAGCGATTTGAGAAATGCGCGGCTGCTTCCGGCCCGCGGCGGGTCCATAATCACGGCATCAACCCTGTCGCCGCGCTCGGCCGCCGCAACCAGATACTCGCCTGCATCGGCTGTGTAAAATTTTGCGTTCTTTATGCCGTTTATTTCGGCGTTCTCCTTAGCGTCTCGCACGGCGTCGGCGTTAATTTCCACCCCAATGACCTGACCGGCGTCTTGCGAGAGTATCAGTCCGATGGTGCCGGTGCCGCAGTAGGCGTCGAGCACTGTGTCGGTCGGCTTGAGTTCGGCAAACTGACGCACCAGGCCGTACAGCACCTCGGTCTGGACCGGATTTATTTGATAAAACGCCTTGGGCGAAATGCGGAATGTAAAGCCGCACAACTGCTCCTCAATTTTGCCGCTGCCGTAGAGTATTTCACTGCGCTCGCCCAGCACCAAACTGGTGTGGCGGTCGTTGATATTGCGCACCACCGTGACAATCTCGGGATGGCGGCCGACCAGTGCGTTGACAAATGAGCGCCTTGATTTAAATTCTCCGCTGCCGGTTACGAGCACCACCATTACCTGACCGCTGACAAAACCGCGCTTGACCAAAACATGCCGCAAAAATCCTTCGCCGGTGTCCTCGTTGTACGGCCGCAGTTTGAAACTGCGCAAAAGCGCACGCACCGTACCGATGATGCTGTCTGCGATTTTGTCCTCGATGAGGCACTCCTCCACCGGCACAATGCGGTGGGTGGACGACTGATATACGCCCGATATTATGTGGCCGCTGCGGTCGGTGCCGAATGCGGCCTGCACCTTGTTTCGGTAGTGATAGGGGTTGTCCATGCCGATAATGCGGCTGACCCGCCCAAACCGACCGACCAGCCCTATCACGCGCTTGTATTTTAGCGACAACTGCCTTTCATAATCAAGGTTTTGCAGTTGACAGCCGCCGCATTTTTTATATAGCGGACAGCGCTTGTTATCTGTCATGTTTTATGTTTCCTCCAATCGGCATTCCATGCGGTTCATCATACCGTCCCATTTGCCCTTACCAGCAATGCTACCGTCTCAACATGGTGGGTGCGAGGGAAAAGGTCAACCGGCGTGATGGCCGTTACTGCATAGCCCTCCTGCTCAAATACAGCGCAGTCGCGCGCCAGCGTCGACGGGTCGCACGACACATAAACCACCCTCTCCGGCGCAAAGTTGCGCGCGATAATGTGCGGCAGTTGGCTTGATAGGCCCTTGCGCGGCGGGTCAACAACGATGATATCAGCCGTCACACCGCGCTTGTGCAACTGCTCGGCCAAGTCGGCCGCATCGCCGCAAAAAAACTCGGCATTAGCTATGCCGTTTGTGCGGGCGTTGTGCCGCGCGTCCTCGATGGCTTCGGGCACTATCTCGACACCGTAAACGCGTTTGGCTCGGCCGGCCATCGACAGACCGATGGTGCCGGCGCCACAGTACAGGTCGATGACCGTCTTGCCATCGGGCGCGGCCAAGTCGGCCGCAATGCGATAGAGCCGCTCGGCCATCTCACGGTTGACCTGATAAAATGACATCGCGCTGAGCCGCACGCGCACGCCGCATAACTCATCTGTAATGTATCCGTCGCCGTATATGGGCACGCACCGACTGCCCAGTATGACATTGGTGCGTTCACGGTTGATGTTGAGTACCACCGTTTTCAGGTTTTCGCCCAGACGCTCGCACAGCATGCCGACCAACTGCTCGGCGTGCGGCAAGGTTTCGCCGTTGATGACGGCGCAAACCATAATTTGTCCGGTGGCTTCAGCCGCTCTGCAGTAAATGTGGCGGAGCAGTCCGCGCCCGCTTTGTTCATCGTAGATGCTGATGCCGTACTGAGTGACAAATTCATCAAACGCCGCCGTTACATCGGCAAATGTGTCGGGCTGAAGCCTGCAGCATCGGCTGTCGACAATGCGGTGACTGCGCTGGGCGTAGAATCCGATTTGCAGGCCGCCGGCACCCATCGCCACCGGGTATTGTGCCTTGTTTCGGTATCCGCAAAGGCGGTCGGCCGCCACAATTTGGCCAACCGGCGTGCGTATATGGCCGATACGCTCCATGGCATCGGTCACGCGCCGGCGCTTAATGCGGCACTCTGCAGGATAGGTGATGTGCCTGTATGCACAGCCGCCGCACGCAGGGTAGGAGGGACAGTCGGCGTCACATCGGTCGGGCGATGGATCGATCACTCGCTCCAGCCGGCCGATGCAGTAGTTGCGGCTGACCTTGATGATGCGCACTTCGACAGTGTCGCCCTCGGCCGCCGACTTGACAAACACGGCCATGCCGTCATCGGTGCGCCCGATGCCGCTGCCCTCAGATGTGGTCGCAGTAATTTTTATTTTAATGATGTCATTTTTCTTAATCAATTCTTTTAACCCCTCTACTGTCCGTGGTATGTGGAATATTACCACGCAGAGCGCACAATAAACAACCAAAATCCATACTTGGCGGACGGGCCGAAACCGGCACACTTCTGATGCGACTATTATAACATAAAAGCGGCTGTTAATAAAGGGGTAGGGCACTTTTTTATCAACAAAAAATGTTGCAATCGAAATAGTTTTGTGCTATTATATTTTTCAGTGAAAAATTCTGAAAAGGAGTACATAATATGAGTTTTACAAGTGAGTATTTAGCCGGCGTTTACGAGACCGTTTGTAAGCGCAACCCCGGCGAACCTGAGTTCCAGCAGGCGGTAAGAGAGGTTCTTGAATCGCTTGAGCCTGTAGTTGCCGCAGACCCCTCTATCGCTGAGACCGGCGTTATCGACCGCATCGTTGAGCCTGAGCGCTTCATCATTTTCCGCGTTTCGTGGGTTGATGACAACGGCAAGGTTCAGGTTAACCGCGGTTTCCGTGTTCAGTTCAATTCGGCCATCGGCCCCTACAAGGGCGGCCTGCGTCTGCATCCGTCGGTCAACGCATCGGTTATCAAGTTCCTCGGCTTTGAGCAGATATTCAAAAACAGCCTGACCGGTCTGCCCATCGGCGGCGGTAAGGGCGGCTCCGACTTTGACCCCAAGGGCAAGTCGGACGGCGAAATTATGCGTTTCTGCCAGAGTTTCATGACCGAACTGTCCAAGCACATCGGTGCTGATACCGATGTTCCTGCCGGTGATATCGGCGTCGGCGCTCGCGAGATAGGCTTCCTTTACGGCCAGTACAAGCGCCTGCGCAACGAGTTTACCGGTGTCCTGACCGGTAAGGGGCTCACCTACGGCGGCTCGCTGGCCCGTACCGAGGCTACCGGCTACGGCGTCTGCTACTTTGCTGAGGAAATGCTGAAGGTTATGAAGAATACCGATTTCGGCGGCAAGACGGTCGTTATTTCCGGCTCGGGCAATGTGGCTCTCTATGCTTTGCAAAAGGCCACCGCACTCGGCGCCAAGGTAGTTACTCTGTCTGACTCCAACGGATATGTTTATGATCCTAACGGCATTGATTTTGATATTGCACGCCAGATTAAAGAGGTTGAGCGCGGACGCATCAGCGAGTATGCAAAGCGTGTTCCCACCGCCGAGTATCATGACGGCTGTCGTGGCATTTGGAGCGTTAAGTGCGACATCGCACTGCCCTGCGCCACTCAGAACGAGATTAACGGCGACGAGGCTGAAATGCTGGTTAAGAACGGCTGTATCGCCGTCGCTGAGGGCGCTAACATGCCTTCAACTCCTGAAGCAATTGAGAAGTTCCAGACCGCAGGCGTTCTGTTTGGGCCGGCCAAGGCCGCTAATGCCGGCGGCGTAGCCACTTCGGCACTCGAGATGAGCCAGAACTCGATGAGATACTCATGGAGTTTCGATGAGGTTGACAGTAAATTGCACGACATCATGGTCGGCATTTTCCACAATGCTTACGATGCCGCCGCCAAGTACGGCTGTGACGGCAACCTGGTCGTTGGAGCCAACATCGCCGGCTTCACTAAGGTTGCTAACGCAATGATTGCTCAGGGCGTTTGCTACTAATATTTTTAATAACAGAAAAAGCACCGACCGCAGGGGCATCGCCCTTGGTTCGGTGCTTTATTTTTTATACCTTTAGTCCCGTCATGCGTGCATAGTGGAAAATATACTGCTGAACAATGCCGGCGTAGGGTAGGGCGCACTGCGGTAACTGGCCGTCGAACAGCATGGCCATTGCCCGCCGTATCCAGACATCGACCGGAAAACTCTCTATCCTGCCGCACCCGAACAAAAGCACGCAGTCGGCTACCTTGGGGCCAACGCCGTTAATCTGCATAAGCATGGCGCGCGCCTGGTCAATAGGAGCGGTGCGCAGAAACTGCTCATCAATGACGCCGGCGTGAAACTTTTGCGCCGCATCGACGATGTACTTGGCGCGGAACCCGCTGCGCAGGGGCGCCAAATCCTCGACGGTGAGCAAATGGAGCCGCTCGGCCGTGGGGAATGTAAACTGCCCGTCACACAGCGGCTCCCCGAACATCTCGCACAGCCGCGAAATGATGCCCTTGATGCGCGGTATGTTGTTGTTGGCCGATATGATGAATGAGCAGATAGCCTCCCAGCAGTCCTGCCGCAGTATTCGTATTCCTGCGGAAAATTCGGCAATCTCGCACAGTTTGGGGTCGCCGCTGACGGTGTCAATTATAGCGCCGTAGTCGCGCTCAAGGTCAAAATACTGCCGCCATACCGACTCAAACTCATCGCGCGTGACGCCGTACATCATCACTCCGTCATCGGTGTGAGACAGGCGCAGATAATGTCCTTTGGCGACGCCCGACCATACTCCGTCGCTCTCGCTCCAGCGAAAAGCCTGACCGCAGTCAAGCGTATCGGCCAGACTGAAGTTGTCGGCACCGGTCAGGAGCAGACCGTCATCACGCTCGCAAACATTCCACATAATACAAACCTCACATTTCAAAAAAACAACGCCGACCGCACGGTGGCTGACGGCGTTATAACAATATTACTTCTCGGCTGCCTTGTTCAGTTCGTTCAGACAGCGTCTGCAAATGATATGCCCCTTAAAGTTGATGACATCGCGTGCATCCTTGCAAAACATGCAGGACGGATTGTATTTTTTCAAAATAATCATGTCATCTTCGGTATAAATCTCGAGCGAATCGCTGTTCTCTGTAATATTGAAAGAGCGACGAATCTCCTTTGGAATGACTATTCTGCCGAGTTCGTCAATCTTTCTTGTAATTCCGGTAGCCCTCATTTTATCACTCCAATATTTAGCCACACATTTGCTTACGACACTTAAATGATACTACATATTGGGTCAAATGTCAATGAAATATTGGAAAATTTTGTAAATTATACCGTTTTACGGAAAAAATGAACAGCATACGACAAAATGCCGCTGACAACATTATAAATCGACACAGTGAATACATTGATGTAATCGCTTTTGCCGATAATTGACAGTGCAAGCAAAGCGCCCAGTCCCAGGCACATAAATACTGCCTGCATGACCGATGACACGCTGATGTTGCGCTGAAGGCGGTATGCGCCGATTACGCCTCTGACAAATCCCTTGGTCGTTTTGCCGCACATGAGTGCCTGCTCGCTTTCGCCGTCGGCGGTAGAGGCGTCATAAGCGGCGGTGCTGTCGGCTGTCATTATCTTGACCGACTCGCGGTAGATGCCGTAGGCGTCAGCGACGGTCATCTCGTCAATATTGCAGTCATTTGTGCGCACACATACGGTCATGCCGGTTTCAACTGCCGCCTGCACACTGCCCAGCAGTTCCTCGTCGGGATGATAACTGACCACGAACAGCGCCGACAACTTGCCTTCAGTGGCGACATAAACCGGTCGGTAACCTTTCTGCAGTATCTTGCGGTCGACATCTATCGGCGGCACAGCGACTCCGTGTGCCTCCATAATCATGCGGTTGCCGACGATTATCTTGCGCCCGCCCGTCCAGCCGGTCAGGCCCATGCGCTCCTCATAAACGACGCTGTCCACATTCGGCAGCAGCGCTAACTTGCCGCCGATGATGTTATAGAACATGCCTGACATGGGCGCCTGCTTATCAAGCAGAACAGCGGCCGCATCCAAAATGGCTTGGTCGAGCGGAGCATTGCCGAAACTCTTGATATCGTGCAGGGTGACAAATTCGTCGTGAAACAACTCGTTGCCGTCGAGCACCAGCACATTGCTTTCACCGATGCGTTCCGCGGCGTCAAATCCGGTCAGTACGGTGCCGTATCCGCGCAGTTTGGAGCAGGTTTTGGACAGCGCGCGGTTGTTGCAAAACAGCGATGAAACAGGCGCGCCTACGCACATGGCCGCGCACATACCGGTCAAGAAGTTAATCGGCTTGCCGGTGCGTATGCTCAACAGCGTGCCGATAATCAGCGCGGTGGCAAAGGTGATGGCAAACAGACGGCCGCTCATGCTCTCGTACATATCGGGCGAGAAGGCGTGTGCAACATAGCCCTTGAGGTCGATGACATTTCTGCGGCCGCTGATGAGCGCGTCGCCAAAGTCGGCGTCATTAACAATGACCGATGACTGCGGCTCGTCAATAAGCACTGTTGCCTGTTTTATTTCGTCATTGGCAATCAGGTCAAGGTTGAGCAGTGTGCGGCGCACGAGGCTCAATTTGCCCAAATCGTCAAACAGCAGTGACAGACAAGCGGCGGCCGCAAACATGACCGAGGCAGTTGAAGCGCCCGTGACGGCGAACACCACCGACTGTGCCAGCGAAAGCACCGATGCCACAGCCGGCGCGGTATCGGCGCCGAAGGACAACCTGAACATGCTGAAAAAGGACATAACCGTGTTAAAATTGATTATCATTGCCACGGCGGTGAGTACCGCAGTGACGGTAAAGAAAACCGAACTGCCGACGCTGATTATCGGCACTGCCGCCAACGCGAACAGCGCGGCCGTAATAATAGCCGTAAAGACACTGCGCAGTCTCAAACTGCGTCTGCGCGAGGCAAACTCGTCCATCACTGCGCTCGGGTCATCAACCGTTTCAAACCCCTCATCGTCTGCATAATCGTCCTCGCCACCGTCATCAGCGTCAAAGTCAATGTCACGCTTATACACCGGCGAAGCAAATGGGGACGCTTGCTCGAATGTGCCCTTTGCGGCCGTATCGGCCACAGCGCCCGATACGGCACCGGCGGTAAATACGGCTGTCGCGCCCAAATCGGCAGCGTCAGAGACGACACCCTCTGCGGCGGCACGGATGGCCGAGAAGTCAAAAGTATCGTCTGTGTTCTGCTTGGGCTGTTCGGCGGCAGTCTCATCTGCGGCAGACCGGTCGGCGCGCACAAAGCCCGCACTCTGTATCGCGTACTCGATGTCGCGCGATGCCCACTGCTCAAACTGCATGCCGTCGGCACCGGGGTGATTCTCGGCGGCCTGTTCCAACCCGTTGGCGGCTACGCTGTACGCGCGCTCCAACTCCTGCTCAGGAATATCATACTGACCGACGATGCTCGGCACCAAATGGCTGAATTGCTCGATAAGGTGCTGTGTTTTCAGTTCGTTCTCGGTCGGCTGACTGTCCTTGATGGCCGCGGCAATTTCGGCTACAAATCGGTCTTCGGGGTCTTGAACTTCCTCTTCGTCGGGCATTATCGGTACCAGCACCTTTTTGGAGTCAGCACTCTTGACAGCAAAATCGGGCGTGATGGCTTCGTATTCACTGTCCTCCTGCTCCTGCACCGAATTTATCAGGCTTTCGATATTAAACTGATGAGCGTTGTGCTCGTCAGCATTGGTCTCTGAAGCAGTCTCCTGCTTATCGGTTTCGGCGCCGACAATCGACGGCTCGTCCGGGTGCGCCTCTGCCTCATCGGAGTGTGCGGCGGTTTCACTCTCGCTCTCTGGCGGCACAGGCTTCTCCGCCTCGTCGCTGAAATGGAAAAATACGCTGTTCTCCTCGGCGGTCGGCGCGGCGGTATTATCGTTAAATTTGAACCGAGGTGCGCCTGTACTATCATCGGCCGCAGTCGGCTGTGCACCGGCCTCATTTGCCGGCAAATCGGCATCCGCCAGCCGCTTGCGCATGTTGCGGAATATCATTTGTGCCGCGTCGCTGTAATCGCCGTACTGTGCCGGGCTACTGTGGTGCATAGGAATAGTGTCGTATGTATCGGCGGTCGGCTTATCGATGGTCGGCTTATCGACGGTGGGTTCGGTCGTGTTGCCGCTGTTTTTCACCGCCGAATTTGAGCCGATGACCTCGTCGACCGTAAGCGCATTCGGCACCGGACGGCTCGGGCGGTCGGGATTCTTGCGGTCGGCAAACCGCTCCGAAACGCTGTCGACCTCGACCGAATTTACCCTTACCGTAGATTTTGCCTTACCGGTGCGGTCGGGTGAGCGTCGAGGCTTGTTCAACTGCTCAATAGGCGTATCAAAGTCAAAATTGAGTTGGTTATCTGTTTTGCTCAAAATTAACAACTCCCAATTGTAAAATTATCGTTACATGCGTGAACGCATTATATCGTACATCAGCACCCCTGCGGCTACCGATGCGTTAAGCGATGTGATTTTGCCCTTCATAGGCAGCGACACCACAGTGTCGCACTTGTCCCTGACCAGGCGACCGACGCCCTTACCCTCAGAGCCAATGACCAGCGCCGCCGCACCTGAGTAGTCAACCGAGCGGCTGTCCTCGCCGTTCATATCGGCCGCATATACCCAAACGCCCTCGCTTTTTAGTCGATCAATTTCGGCTGCGATATTGGTCACACGCGCAACATTCATGTACTCTAGCGCGCCGCAGGCCGACTTTGCAACCGCAAAATTGAGTCCTACCGAGCGCCGCTTTGGGATTATCACCCCGTGAGCACCGCAAATCTCTGCGGTGCGTATGATTGCGCCCAGGTTGTGTGGGTCCTCAATCTCATCGCAAATGATGATGAAAGGCGACTCTCCGCGCTCGCGCGCCGTGTTGAGAATATCGTCAACGGTGCAGTAATCCTTCATAGCGGCAACGGCAATGACTCCCTGATGGTTGGTCGACGGGCACATGGCCGACAACTTTTCGGGTGCGACCTCTTTGATGGGGATGCCGCGCTCGTGCGCCATGGCAATTATGGGGCGCATACTGCCCCCGGAGCGGCCGCGCTCGATAACCAGCCGGTCGATTTGTCTGCCGGAGCGCAGTGCCTCGGTAACCGAGTTGCGGCCGGCAATATAGCCGTCGCCGGTTGATTTGTCACTTTTGATTTCCAAAATATATAATCATCCTTCCGTGGATAGACACAGTTATTAGAATTATAACTATACACATAAAGTATAACATACAATTGACCAAAAGAAAAGACAAACTTTGCTATAAACCGATAATTTTTGCCAAAACTGCCGTATAATTTCTGTAAAAGGAAAGCGGCCGACCGCTTGGCCGACCGCTCTGGAAATAGGTCAACTGACTTATTTCATGCTGTTTTCGTAGGACTCAATCATCTTCTTAAAAGTGTGTCCCGTACGACCCGTGAACATCTCCGCGTCCTCTGAACCCGCATTACTGCGGGATTTTAAGCGTTTAAGCATTCCCTCAAAAACCTCGCCCGTAAATATCTTAATTTGAAGATTTACGGTGTCTCCGTCTGCAGGCGTCACATAAATCTTGTCGATATATTTATTTACAAAGTCGGCGTTAACAATCCCCTCTGCCGCATCCTTTTCGGCGTTTTTTAGAACCTTTCTGATGGTGTTAATATGCTTTTTGTATTCCTCGCGGGACTCCTGCTTTTCACCGATTTCGGCAAGTTCTCGCTCGAATCCCAGTATCTCTGCTTCAATCCGCCTGTTCATTTCACCGAAACTTTTGTTGCTTATATTACCCTCGGTTACCAGTTCAAGCAGTTTTGACTTGCGCTTATTTAAGGAGTCAATTTTTTTGTTTATATTTTCTACGGCAAATCCTAAATCTTCGCCCATTTCCAACTGCTTTAACATTTCGGTGTATTCCTCCACCATTTTTTCGGCGGTGTCGGAGGTATCCTTAAAAGCCGCAAAAAGTACGGGCTTTAATTCGCTTTCGTAAAGAGGGAAGGAGGGACATGAGTCGGCGCCGCCCATTATCTTTCCGCTGCATACCCATTTTGAGTTTATATTGCCGCCTTTATCTTTGCTGTCTTTGCGGTAATAAGCGCGACCGCAGTGGGTACAGATAAGCTTGCCGGTAAGCAAATTGCGGTGGTTGCAACGGTTTTGGCGGTTTTTAACATCCTTGCTTCTGCGGGCTAACACCTCGTTGGCCTTGTCCCATAATTCCTCGCTTACAATGGCAGGGACAATTTCGCCCGTTTCATCCTTGAACATAACCCATTCTTCGGGGGGCAAAAACTTCTGCTTTTTGGTGAACATATCGACAATCCTCACCTTGTTACCCACATAATACCCCTTGTATTTTGGGTTGGAAATGGTGTTGGACATTGTAGAGTGGCAGATTTTTTTGCCGTTTAAGTTGCGGTAACCCTTCTCCCAAAACAGGTTTTCAAGTTGTTTCATACTGTACTGGTCACTGGCATACAGTTCAAACAATTCACGCACCATAGGTGCCTCGGTTTCATCAATCACAAGTTTTTTGTTTTCCTTTTTGTAGCCAAACATTCTGCTGTTTCCCAGTACAACCGATTTCTTTATCGCCTCTTGATGACCGAATTTTACACGGCTTGACAGTTTTCTAAGCTCGTCTTGAGCAATACCCGACATTATGGTTAAACGAAGCTCCGAGTCCTCGTCCAAAGTGTTGATGTTATCATTTTGAAAAAAGACACCCACACCGTAGTTTATAAGGTCACGGGTAAACTGAATACTGTCAACCGTATTACGGGCAAAACGGGTGATTTCCTTGGTGATTATAAGGTCGAACTGCCCTAACTTTGCGTCCTTAATCATACGGTTAAAGTTATCTCGTTTGGCGGTGGATATGCCCGAAAGCCCCTCATCAATATAACCCTCAACATATTTCCAAGCCTTGTTTTTCATTATAAAATTTTTGTAGTAAGAAACTTGGTTGTCGAGGGAGTTTAACTGCTCGTCCTTTTCGCTGGAAACACGGGCGTAAAATGTCACCCGCATAGGTATATCATAGATACTGTTTGTTTTCATTAAATTTCTGACATTTAAAATATCCATTGCTGTTTCGCCTCTCAAAAGGTATTTGTATCATCATCTGTTTTACTGACATTATATCACGCTTTTTCAGTAAAATCAATAAAAAAAATTTAGTAATTTGTAATTTTTGTTGATTTATATGTTTAATTTGTTGACAAAGAATGGGCTTTGTGGTAAAATAATCGTGAGATAATTGTTATATTGGGATGAGTGTGCGGAATTTTGCAAACTTGCGGAAGAGTAGGAAAAAACCAATGCGGCTTTCAGTACATAAAAATGTAGGCAGAGCCGTTTACCTAGCCTTTAGTATGCTCAAAAAGCGGCAAAATCTTGTGATGCATTTAACCAATATAGGTATATCCTCTATCGGTTTTTTAAGTTTTATTTGTCTTTTATGCATCCCCGATACAATTATCATTGTTTGCCGAAATGCAAATATCCCTTTAAAATACGGGTGTTTTCGACAACGGAGGAGAGACTTACAAATGGAACCATTCAAAAACAGAATATGGCTTTCATCACCGACAATGCACGGCGGTGAAATTAAATATATGACAGAAGCATACGAAACAAATTGGATGTCAACCATAGGTGAAAACATCAACGAGGTTGAACGAATGGCTTGTGAAAAGGTCGCCTGCAAGTATGCAGTTGCTTTATCTTGCGGCACTGCGGCACTGCATCTTGCGGTTAAGCTTGCCGGAATAAAGCCGGGGGATACGGTCTTCTGTACCGATATGACCTTTGCGGCTACCGTCAACCCCGTGATGTATGAAAAGGCGACTCCTGTGTTTATTGATACAGAGTATGATACTTGGAATATGGACCCAAAAGCCCTTGAAAAAGCGTTTGAGCTTTATCCTAATACCAAGGCAGTAATCGTGGCAAATCTTTATGGTACGCCCGCGAAATTTGACGAAATACTGGAAATATGCGAAAAGCACGGCGCTGTGCTTATAGAGGACGCGGCGGAATCTCTGGGAGCTACATATAACGGAAGACAAACGGGTACTTTCGGCACATACAATGCAATTTCATTTAACGGCAATAAAATTATTACCGGTTCTTCCGGCGGTATGCTCTTAACGGACGATAAATCGGCGGCTGATAAGGCGCGCAAATGGTCTACACAGTCAAGAGAAGACGCGCCTTGGTACAACCACGAGGAGGTAGGCTACAACTACCGTATGAGCAATGTTATTGCGGGGGTTGTAAGGGGGCAGTTCCCGCATCTTGAGGAGCATATTAAACGCAAAAAGGAAATATATTTCAGATATAAAGAAGGCTTAAAGGATTTGCCTGTAAGTATGAATCCTTATGACGGGAAAAAGTCCGAGCCGAATTTCTGGCTTTCCTGCCTTATTATCGATAAAGACGCTATGTGTAAACAGGTCAGGAGCGACAGCGAGGCATGCTTTGTAAGCGAAAAGGGTAAGTCCTGC
>JAQXHB010000062.1 GCA_029007015.1 Bacillota bacterium
GTACATTTTTTACGGCAAAATCAGCGGTAATTTATTAGTTAAGGAAATGTCAGCGCCGGAGATTTTGCCGCTCGATAAGGCAATCATTCGGCCGATTTACCGCTCGACCGCCAATTTGCCGTCACATATGATTGAAAAGACGGTCGCTCAGGCGCTCAGCGACTGCGGTGAACTGCGGGACTATTTGCCTGACCAAGCGCGCATGCAATTGGGGCTGCTCCCATTGGATAGCGCTGTGCACAACATACACTTTCCGGGCGACCAATCACTGCTTTGTGCGGCGCGCAAGCGGCTGGTGTTTGATGAGTTGCTGTTGCTGCAACTGGCCATGCGCCGCATCAAAGTACGCAACAAAAACAGCAGTGGATTTGTTGTCAAACGCGATTTCAGCGACCAATTTGCCGCTATGCTGCCATACACGCTGACCAATGCGCAACAGCGCGCCATCTCTGACGCGCTGAAGGATATGTCGAGCGGCCGACAGATGAACCGCCTCATTCAGGGCGATGTCGGCAGCGGTAAGACGGCCGTCGCCGCTTCGCTTGCTTACACAGCGGTCAAAAACGGCCGCCAGGTGGCGGTGATGGCCCCTACCGAGATTTTAGCCGAACAGCACTACAAGTCATTTTGCAAAATGTTCAGCGGTACCGACATACGCATAGAACTGCTGACCGGTGCACTTACGCCGTCCGCCAAGCGAGAGGTTTGCCGTCGACTCGCATGCGGCGAGACCGATATTGTCATCGGTACGCACGCCATTATCTCTGACAATGTTCAGTTTGATACCCTCGGGCTGGCAATCACCGACGAACAGCACCGATTTGGCGTGGCTCAGCGTTCAGCGCTGAGCGCCAAGGGCGACCACCCTCACCTGCTGGTTATGTCGGCAACGCCCATTCCGCGCACGCTCGCGCTGATGGTTTACGGTGAATTGGATGTGTCGGTGCTCGATGAACTGCCGGTCGGCCGGCAAAAAATCAGCACATATGTTGTGCCGTCGGCATTGCATGAACGGGTCTATAACTACATCAAAAAGCACATTGATGCCGGGCATCAGGGGTATATCGTCTGTCCTCTTGTGGAGCAGGATGACGAGAATACAAGTGACCTCATTTCGGTTGAGCAGTATGCCGATATGCTCAAGAAGGGGCCGTTTTGCGGCTACAGTGTCGGCATGCTCCACGGCAAGATGGCGGCGGCTGAAAAGGACAGCATTATGCGCCGTTTTGCCGCCGGTGAGATACAACTGCTGATATCGACGACGGTTATTGAAGTTGGTATTGATGTGCCAAACGCGACTGTCATTGTCATCGAAAACGCCGACCGCTTTGGTCTGTCTCAACTGCACCAGTTGCGCGGGCGGGTTGGCCGCGGCAGTTTTGCATCCGACTGCATACTGATATCGGACGACCGGGGCGAAGTGTCACGAGAGCGTTTGCAAACGATGAAAAACAATTCAGACGGCTTTGCAATTGCCGAGGCCGACCTCAAACTGCGCGGACCGGGCGACTTTTTCGGCCGCAAACAGCATGGCCTGCCCGATTTGAAGATTGCCGATTTGCAGGCTGATATTGAAACACTCGAATTGGCCGGCAGGAGCGCCGTGGCCATTATCAAGGGCGATGTAATCCTGACCGCAGAGCAGAGCGAAATAATCGACCGACGCATTGCTCAGATGTTTGACAGCGCAGTTGAAATGAACTGATAAAAACACATGCACCCTCAAGGTTAAATCCTTGGGGGTGCAATTCATATCAGATATTTAATCAGTCAATAACACGCACGCGGATGATGCCGTCAATGGCCTGAATCGAGTCGATGGCGGCGCCGGTTACACTGCCGTCAACATCAAGCAAAGTGTAGGCGTAGTCGCCCTTCGACTGGTTGGACATTTTCTCAATGTTGATATTCTCAGCCGACACTGCCGCAGAAATTTGCGCCAACATATTGGGAATATTGCGGTGAATAACACATACGCGAGTGGTAGCAGAGCGCGGCATCTGCACATTGGGCAGATTGACCGAATTGCAGATATTGCCGTTCTCAAGAAAGTCGATTATCTCGCGGGCGGCCATTACAGCGCAGTTATCCTCCGACTCCTGAGTAGAGGCACCGAGGTGCGGGATGGCAACAACGCCTTCGACACCCAGCAGATCATCGCTCGGGAAATCAGTGATGTAAGACGCCACCTTGCCGTTTGCAAGGGCATCAATGATATCGGCTGACCTGACCAAATCGCCGCGTGCAAAGTTTAATATGCGCACACCGTCCTTCATCTTGCCAATCGACTCTGTATTGATAAACTCACGCGTGGCAGCGGTCAACGGAACATGTACGGTGATGTAATCGCACTGGTTAAAAATCTCCTCCATATCGGCGGCATGCTTGACAGCGCGCGACAGTTTCCACGCGGCGTCAACCGACAGATAGGGGTCATATCCGTAAACCTGCATGCCGAGGTCGGTAGCGGCATTGGCCACCAGTATGCCTATGGCACCCAGACCGATTACACCCAGTTTCTTGCCGGCTATCTCAGGGCCGGCAAAGGCGCTCTTGCCTTTTTCAACCATTTTGCCGACCTCAGCGCCGTTGCCCTTGAGGGTTTTAGCCCAGTCGATGGCCGGAACAACCTTACGCGAGGCGAGCAACAAGCCGCAAATGACCAGTTCCTTGACAGCGTTGGCGTTGGCACCGGGGGTGTTGAATACAACTACGCCCTGCTCACTGCACTTGTCAATCGGAATGTTGTTGAC
>JAQXHB010000063.1 GCA_029007015.1 Bacillota bacterium
CTACGGCCGCACCAATATTGTGATTGATGAATAAAATGAAGTCCCGCGTTGCTTATTGGCGATGCGGGATTTTTTGTATCAAGAAAACCACTCGCTAAGCGAGTGGTTCCGTGAAGGCTTTTGCCGATGAGTAAAAAAGAATTGGTAGACCCGTTTACGGGTGACAAGAGAAAGTAGGCAAAAAAAGACAACCGCACGTGAGCGGTTGTCTGAGAATGTAATGCGGTGCTAAACTTTCGAAACCCCTTTTAGGGGTCAAGCCAGTAATCACCCCTTATAGGGGTGGAGCAAACTACCGGCTTTGCCGGTAGTCATGATTGTTTGGTAGGCTCAATCGCCTGATAACAGTGTGTAAAAATATAAGCGGCTCATAATATGATGCCGCCGCCGAGCAGTTCTCTGCCGCTGTAAAAGACGGCCGACTGACCGGGCGTTACCGAGCGGACAGGGCTGTCAAAATCAATGTGCACGCCGCTGTCGGTGGGAGTGACTGTAGCATCGGCTGTCGGGCCGCTGTAGCGCACCTTGACCTGCGCGCGGAAGGGCAAATCGGGCCGCTCACCGATAAAATTGACTCGCTCGGCGTCAAGGCTTGTCTTGAACACATCCTCGGCCGTGCCGAGGGTGACGGTGTTGTCGGCGGCGTTGATGGCGGTGACGAACATCGGCCGCCCAAACGAGACGCCCAGCCCCTTGCGCTGGCCTACGGTGTAGCGAATGATACCCTTGTGGTGCCCGAGCACGCGGCCGTCGGCATCAATAAAGCGGCCCTCCTCCACAGGTGCGCCGAGACTGCGCTCAATGTATCCGCAGTAGTCTCCGTCGGGGATAAAGCAAATGTCCTGACTGTCGGGCTTGTCAGACACGGCAAGTCCCAGCGCGGCGGCGCGGCGGCGTATGTCGGCCTTGTCCATCGACCCGCCGGGCAACAGTGTGTGCGCCAGTATGCGCTGGTTCAGATTGTATAGCACATATGTCTGGTCTTTGTCCGAATTTTCCGAGCGCAAAAGGTGATAGCCGCGCTCATCGTGAGTAATCTCGGCATAGTGGCCGGTGGCGATGAAGTCGGCTCCCTTTTCGAGTGCCCAGTCGAGCGCCGCACCGAACTTGATTGTGCGGTTACATTCAACGCAGGGGTTGGGTGTGCGGCCGCGCAGATATTCACCGACAAACGGCTGGGTGACGCACCGCCGAAACAGGTCGGCGTAATCGAGTACATGGTGCGGTATGCCGAGGGTAGCGGCTACTTCGGAGGCGTCACGCACTGCGGCGCCGCCGTCACATCCGGTGCTGATGGTAAATCCCTCGACCGAGTAATTGTGTTCCATGAGTATAGCGGCCGCGACCGATGAGTCGACACCGCCGCTCATTGCAATAAAAACCTTTTTCATTTTCTCTCCAATCAGTCGCCGCTCCAGTATTTGCGGTCGAGCGAGCGAAACTGTACCGCCTGCATCACATGAGATGAGTCGATGTTTTCGCATCCGTCAAGGTCGGCTATGGTGCGCGCCACCTTCAAAATGCGGTCGTACGAGCGCGCCGACATGTTCATGCGCTCAAATGCCGCTTTGAGCAGACTGCGCGCCTTGTCGCTGAGTTGGCAATGCTCGTTTATCAGCGCGGGAGTCAGCCGCGCGTTGCAGGTGATGCCGGTGCCGTCGTACCTCTCGCGCTGAATGGCAAGGGCGCGGTTGACGCGCTGTTTTATGACCGATGATGGCTCGCCGCGCGATGAATCGCTGAGCGAGTCAAAATCGACCGGCGGCACTTCAATATGCAAGTCGAGGCGGTCGAGCAACGGCCCCGACACACGGTTTAAGTAATTGTGCACCGAGCGACCGGAGCAGGTGCATTGCTTGGTCGGGTGGCCGTAGTAGCCGCATGGGCATGGGTTCATGGCGGCTATCAGCATCATAGAGCAACTGTACGACAGCGAGCCGGAAACGCGAGTGATGTTGACGCGTCCGTCCTCGAGCGGCTGGCGCAAAACCTCCAGCGCGGTGCGCGAAAATTCGGGCAGTTCATCCAAAAACAGCACGCCGTTGTGGGCGAGTGAAATTTCGCCCGGGCGCGGCACGGTGCCGCCGCCCGACAGACCTGCCGGCGATATGGTGTGGTGCGGCGAGCGGAACGGACGCGAGTGTATCAGCCGCACGCCCGATGGCAAAACGCCGGCTATCGAGTGAATTTTGGTCGTTTCAATCTGCTCCTCAAAGGTCATGTCGGGCAGTATGGAGGGCAGTCGCTTGGCCAGCATGCTTTTGCCTGACCCGGGAGGGCCGATGAGCAGGACATTGTGTGCTCCGGCCGCCGCTATTTCGAGCGCGCGCTTGGCCGCGTGCTGTCCCTTTACCTCGGCAAAGTCGGGGCAGTGGACCGGAGGCTGAGTGTCAAACTCCATTTTAGCGGCCGGCAGTATCGGCCGTTCACCGCGCAGATACTCCAATATTTCGGTCACATTGCTGACAGGGAGCACATCAATGCCGTCGATGACCGAGCCTTCGGCGGCGTTCTCAACCGGCACAAAGAAGCGACTGAACCCCTCCTGTTTTGCGTGAATTATCATCGCAAGCAGGCCGTTTACCGGACGAATATCGCCGGTCAGCGACAATTCACCGACAAAGACGGTGCCGTCGGTGTCGGCGCTGATTTGTCCGCCGGCGCGCAAAATGCCCATCATAATCGGCAGGTCGTATATCGGCCCCTCCTTGCGTATGTCGGCCGGCGCCAGATTGACCGTGATACGGCTGACGGGGAAGGACATACCGCAGTTTTTGATGGCCGCACGCACACGGTCGCGCGACTCTTTGACCGCCGCATCGGGCAGTCCGACAATGTCAAAGGCGGGCAATCCCTGCGAGAGGTCAGTTTCGACATCGACTGTAAAGGCGTTCATGCCAAGCACGCCCACGCTGACAGTTTTTGCATACATAAATCAAGCACCACACTTACATTTATATACGCATTATACATCACTGACCGGCCGACGGCAACAAAAACTTATAAATCGTCGCTGTCCTGTACCGGCACTTCGCCCTCGCCCGGCGCAGGAACGCCGGTGTATGACCCATTCGGGTCGGTTTTGCTGACGCTGTCACCGATTATTGCATTAACGGCGGCCATAACCTTTTCGCGTTTTTTGTTCTTTTTCATTTTTTTCACCCCGTTGAGTATTTTGCCCGCATATAAATGGTTTTCCGCTGTTTATTTTTGGCGCGGCTGTTAATAATAAAATTGATTTAAAAAATGAACGGAATGACCGATTATGAATGCAGTATTGTTTATAAACAGAATCAGCAAGCGGCTTGCCCCAATCGGTGAGCAGGTGCCCACGGCAATGCTTCCGGTGGCCGGAGCCTGCTGTGCCGAGCGCATGCTCAGGCTGATAATCCGCGGCGGCGCCGATAGCGTTGCCCTCGTTACCCACAACTATCCCGAGCGGGTGCTGGCACATTTTGGCGATATGGAGTTTGACGGCGTGCCGCTGCAGATGGACATGATTGGCGAGTGGAACGGCTCGGCCGGCGCCATAAAGGGCCGGTTGAGTCGCTCCCCCCTCATTGTCGCTCAGGGAGATGTGCTGTGCAACGCCGACATATCGCGTATGATAGGGCTGTTTACCGAGACCGACAGCGACTGCACGGTGGCGGTGATGCCGGGCGGCGGCTACTCGCTCGACGCCGACGGCACTGTGCGCAGCGATATCGCCGGCGACTGCGCCATTGGCGATATTTATATTTTGAGCAGTCGGTGCGCGTCGCTGATACCCGATGAGGGGGCCGCCGACATACCCGATTTGGTAAAGATACTGCTCAGCCGCGGCCGCACCGTAACCGGCGTTAAGTGCGACTATTATAAACAAATTGTTTCGGTTGCCGATTACCTTGACTGTCAGTGCGATGTTTTGGGCGGTATGATGGGAAGTGTCGGTGACACAGCGCGTCCCGACGGCGAGTATAAACTGTTTGAGCCGTGTATCATCGGTGAAAATGTCACCATCGGTCACGGCGCCGTTATCGGCCCCAACGCCGTTATTGAAAGCGGCGCTGTCATCGGTGAGAGCGCGCGTGTGAGGCGGTCGGTCATTATGAGCGGAGCCGCCGTGGGCGAAAGCGCCCGCGTCGACGGCGCGGTTGTGTGCGACGGGGCGGCTGTTGAGCCGTCGGCAGAGATGAGCGAGGGCAGTGTGCTCGGTGAGGGCGCCGTGCTGAGCCAAGGCTCCAAACTGTGCGAGAATGTGCGTGTGTGGCCGCATATCTGCACCGACAAGATGGCCACATATGACAATGATGTTCACACATCGGTCAAAAAAATTGAGT
>JAQXHB010000064.1 GCA_029007015.1 Bacillota bacterium
CATTGATGATGTCTTGGCTGACTTTATCGCCGCAGTTGATGCCATTCCGGCAGAAGTAACTGCCGACGATATTGAGTCGATTACAGCCGCGAGAAACAGTTACACCGCTCTTGGTGAATTTTTCCAAGGATATGTGCCCGCTGCAACCCTCGAAAAACTTGAGAATGCCGAGCAGGCGTGTAAGAATTTCGAAGGCACTCTGAATGTAACAACCTATGGAGGCACTGTATTGTGCAACGACCGACCGTACAACACTGCCGGCGAACAATACAGTAACGGCACCGAAGTAAAGCTTTCCGCCGTGCCGGATACTGGTTATAAATTCATTGCGTGGATAAATACGAGCACCAACAACATTATCGGTACCGATGCCGAAACTAATGTCACTGTCGCAGGCCAGACAAATATTCAGGCAGTTTTCGGTGCAACCGGTGATGCGGCGCAGTATACTGTTGTTGTTCGTAATAAAAACTACCTGGTTTATAATGTGTATTATGTCGATAAAGGTAACTCAATAACTCTACCCACACCGTCCAGTGTCGGCAATTACGAGTTTGTCGGTTGGAAGTTTAACGGCAGTGATTTCTCGTCCGGTGGTGTTATCACCGAAAGCGGCATCATTTATCCGGTATATCAGTTAAAGGAAAGTGACGCAAAATACACTGTCACTGTTTTAAGTGGAACCAAGACGCCTGCCGCATCTGCCGATGGCAAATACAAGTATAACGAAAAGGTTACTGTCACTGCGAATGAGCCGAGCGTGGGTACATACTTTGCCGGCTGGACGAAGAACGGTGTGATTGTCAGTTTTGACCGAGAATACTCATTCTATGTCTGCAACGATGTAACTGTCTGCGCAACCTACTCTGAGACCGCCCCTCAAATTAAACCGCAGATTACTATGACCGATGTTATCACTTCCACCACAAACGGAAAAGCTGTTATTTCGTTTGTTATGGAGCGTACCATGCCGAGCGACGGATATGTTTATGTTGAGTCGGGCCTTATTGTGACTGTCAGCACCGGCAAGGTACTGAATCTTGAAACTGCTGCCTCTGACAGCAGCATCAAGGTTTGCAAATCGGGCTACGCAACGCCCAACGGCCAACTTAAAATCAATGTTATCACTCCGTCAGGCCATGCCGACGCTGTTGGATATTTGACCTATATTAACATCGCAACGGGTGATACGGTTACAATTTATACCGACAATTATCACGGCCAAGTTGAAATCGGCGGCATCGAATCGGGCGAAATTGAGTTCTAAAACGAAAGTGAATTATTGGAGGAGTTATTATGAATGCAATAATAAAACTGACTGCCCATAAACTCGGCGCTAAGCATGATGCCATTACCATTGGAGGCGTTTCATATTATACCCTTACATTTGGCGCCGCCAATGGTAAGCCCGATTTCGCTGTTGTCTGCATAGACACCGCGGATAACTGCGGCGACAGCGCGCACTTTAAAGCCGCTGTTAAGGACATGTTGGGCAGTATCAGAACGGCCAATCCGCTGGCGTCCATAGTGGTAGCCGACTGTACCGCATCTGGCAAGGTTGTCTCTGCCGCTGTTACTGAGTATGGCGGTGACGGAGCAAAGGTATATTATGTTTCATTGGGCGGTGTCAGCGATAAGCAGGCGACCGATAAGTTGACCGACTTTATTGCCTCCAGACTGACCGATACCATCAGCGATATCGCAAAGTTGGTCTTACAAACACAAAATCCCGACCCCAACGAGTCGGCATGCTGGCTGTCGACCGATTACTGGAAAGCAGTGCCAATGGTCAATCAGGAAATGCTCGATAACGGATACACCGGCGGTGAGGGCTGTCAATGGCCCAGTTGGATTGAATATGACCCTGTTGACGGAAATTATGCTTACATGGGTACCGATGTCGGCGGCGTCTACCGCTCCACAGACGGCGGAGTCAACTGGGAGCCGTCTACACTTGGTCTGAACACCGATGGCGGTGTTTGCATTTCTGCTGACCCCAAAAACTCCGCGCGCGTAATTCTGATTGGTTCCAATGATATCAGTACCGGTGTATTTCTCTCCACAGACCATGGTGAGACATGGAACAGGCAGTACGCAACGCGTCTTTCTCGTGCCCACGATTGGCGCGCACAAATCGCATTTGATGTGACCAGTGAGCCGCTGACCGGCGGCGGTTGCAGTGTTGTGTATTGGATGCGCAACTTGGAGAAGCAGGAGTATATTGATAGAGTCGGTGCCGATAAGGTCGGAAAAATCGGTTTGTTCAAGTCGACCGACGGCGGCGAGACATGGGGATATGTTGAGGGAACCGAGCCGTATGCAAGCGGCTGGTTGCAAATTGATGTGTATGGAAGCCTATATGTTGCTGTCGGCGGCAAGATTTACAAGTCGACCGACGGTGGCAGTGAGTGGACGGTCATCTTTGACCAAACCGACAGTGGCGTTATTGTTAACAGCCTTTGCATTATCCGCACCAAGGGCTACGAAAATAATGTGTACGCCATGACCAACAAAGGTTTGTTTCTCTCGTGCGACAGCGGCAGTAACTTTACAAAGATTACGGCCGATGCCGATATGCCCGCTCCGTCACCCAGGGGTTACACATTCTTCACATATCTTGCTGTCAGTCCGGTCAATCCAAAACTCATGTCCATGCAAAATGACGCTTTGACTGCAAGTTGGATTGCAGCCAACGGCACGGCCGACTATTCAACAAGTTTTTATTTCTCGACCGACGGCGGCAAAACATGGACAGAGTCGTACATGGATAAAACAACCAATGTTTGGGCGCCGTGGGGTGTCCGTCAGCGTATCTTAAGTTACCACCCGACAGAGGAGAATATTATACTTACCCTTGGCGGTGACTCCATTTATCGCTCGACCGACGGCGGTAAAACCTATACCATGTCATCGCAGGGGTACACCGGCATACTTGTCGGCAATAAATGCAGTTTCAATTTGAATGACCCCAATTTGATTGCCGTGTCATCTCAGGATTATAACGGCGGTTATTCGGTTGATGGCGGCAAAACATGGAAGTACATAAATTTTTCGGGATTAAATTGGGGCGGCTTTACCTATGGTGCCTATGCGTTGAACGACAAAACGGTTGTAGCCGGTCTTTCAAGCGAATGGGCAACCGACAGCAAAGCAAAGCAGATTATAGTTGCTACATTTGACGGCGGCGAGACTATCGAGAGATACGCGCATGTCGGCGGTTACGGTATCACCGGAGATTTGATCGCAACCGGCGCCAAAGGTGACAGTGATATTGCCTTCATGGGCGAGTGGAGAACTACCGACGGTGCTAAGTCGTGGCAGAGAATGGACGGCTGTACCGGTGTTTATACCTGCGACCCTGTCACCGGCTGGTTGTTCGGCGTTAATGCGCATCCGGACGAAGTTGACGGCAATACCGTAATTTACAAGGACATCGTTATGTCAAAGGATGACGGTGCAACATGGTCGGTTTTGTGTGATAGTACAAAATGTTCGAGAATATCCGACATTGCCTACAACAGCCAAAACGGCACTGTTTATTTCAACGAGTGGTCTTGGGAACTTTGTTCATTCAAACTCGATGAAAAGAGAGAAAAAATGACCGATGACGGCATTAAGGTTTTGATGCACAGATGGAACTGCGGCGTTTCGGTTGACACCGTTAATCCCGATATCGTGTATACTGTCTGCTACACCAATCAAGAGCACGATATGCAAAATGTTTACCGCTCTATCGACGGCGGTGAGCATTGGACCGGCCTCTGCCGCATGAAGGGCGACGGGCGCAAAGGTGTCGACGGCGCCAATTATGCGCGCGGCTGCATCGTAAACCCTGTTACTCATGAGTTGCTGGTGCACACTCAGCACGCCGGACTGTGGCGGATTTCGGGCCTGCCGTCTGTTATGTATGACGGCGGCTTGAACAGCGCCAACCTGAAAAAGTATGTAACAATTTATGATGCTCTACCGCAGGATTGCCGCGATAAAGTGTCTGACGATATTGCGATTATCAAGAGTGCGGTGGCCGAGCATTAGTTAAAATTAAATAGCTGCTAAACGGTTCGATTTAAACAAATCGGGCCGTTTTTTTGCGCGGCACTTGCTTGATAGACAAATTGGTGTTACAATTGAATTAACAATCGACAACGGAGGCACTGCTGTGAAGTTGATACATTTGTCCGACCTGCATATCGGCAAGCGGGTTAATGAGTTTTCATTGATTGATGACCAAAAGTATATACTTAATGAGATTATATCCATAGTTGCCAATGAACAGGCAGACTGCGTGATAATTGCCGGCGATGTTTACGATAAACCGATGCCGTCGGCTGAGGCGGTTGCGCTGTTTGACCGCTTTTTAACCCAACTGTCTGCCATCGGCAAGCCGGTAATTATCATCAGCGGCAACCACGATTCTGCCGAGAGGCTGGCTTTCGGCGCCGATATAATGTCGTCAAACGGAGTATATATGTCACACGCATACAGTGGTCGCCTTGACAGAGTGACCCTTCACGATGAGTTTGGCGAGGTCAACATTTACCTGTTGCCGTTTATAAAGCCAGCCAATGTGCGCGCCGTTTTTGACGGCGCCGATATTACAAATTACACCGACGCGGTCAGGATGGCCATTTTGTGCGGTGAAGTCGACTTTTCGCAGAGAAGTGTGCTTGTGGCTCACCAGTTTGTGACCGGTGCCGCCACCAGCGAGTCAGAGGAAATATCGGTCGGCGGTCTGGATAATGTTGACGCCGCCGCATTTGACGGCTTTGATTATGTTGCTCTCGGGCACATTCACTCACCGCAGAACATCGGAGACGGACATATCCGCTACTGCGGCACACCGCTTAAATACTCATTCTCTGAAATAAACCAGCAAAAATCGGTCACGGTTGCCGAACTGGATGGCAACGGACTGCGTGATGTTCGCACAGTGCCGCTTACGCCTCTGCACGATATGCGCCAGTTACGCGGCAGTTACGATGAGTTGAGCGCTCGACGCAATTATGACGGCACGGCTACCGATGATTATTTGCGCATAATTTTGACCGATGAGCAGGATGTCCCCGATGCAATTGGGCGGTTGCGTGCAATTTATCCGAACATTATGCGCATTGAATATGACAACGCGCGCACACGAAACGGAGGCACGGTCGGAGTTGCCGATGAAGCGGTTGTCGCCAGCCCGATTGACTTGTTCGGCCAACTGTATGAGCGCCAGAACGGACGCCCGATGGACGATGAACAGCGCGGAGTTATAAATGCAATGATTGAAAAGATTTGGGGGACACAGCAATGAGACCGATTTTGCTGACCGTGTCGGCCTTTGGCCCTTATGCGGGCGAGGTCACCATTGATATGAACCAACTGGGCAAAAGCGGCCTGTATCTTATCACGGGCGATACCGGCGCCGGCAAGACGACGCTGTTCGATGCCATTGTGTTTGCGCTGTACGGCGAACTGAGTGGTCAGAGCCGCTCGGCGTCATCAATGCGCAGTAAGTATGCCGAGCCGACCGCCAAAACTTATGTCAGGCTGGCATTTGAGTATCGCGGCTCGATTTATACTGTTGAGCGCAGTCCGCAGTACGAGCGGCCGTCAAAGCGCGGAGGCGGTACCACTGTTTCACCGCCCGATGCGACGCTGACACTGCCCGACGGCAGTTGCGTGTCGGGAACGCGCTCGGTAAATGAAAAAATCATTGAAATAATGGGCGTCACGCGCGACCAATACATACAAATTGCCATGATCGCACAGGGCGATTTTTTGCGACTGTTGCTGGCTTCAACCGATAAGCGCATCGAGATATTCCGCAGTATATTCGGTACCGGCTGCTACCGTGCGCTTCAGGACGAAATCAACAGAGAATTTCGCACTGTTTGCGTCGACCGCCAGCGTGTAGCCGACAGTATTGCCCAGTACATAAGCGGCATCAGTTGCTTGAGTGACAGCGCTAATTATGAGCGCTTTTGCGCTGTGATGGATGATGTGCAGAGCGCCGCATTCGATGATGTAGTATCACTGCTCGGCAGTCTCATTGAGGAGGGCAACATCGACGCTGACAATTTGCGCCGCGAGCAGGCAGAAACCAACAAAAGTTTGATTGAGATAAACGGCCGTATCAGCGAGGTGGAGCAAATTGCCGCTGATATCGCCAAATTGACCGATATCAAGCGAGAGCAGTCTGAGGCTGAGTCGCGGCTCAATGACATTGACAGCCGCCTTAAAAATATAGACGCAGAAAAATATATCAGCGAGTTGTCCTCGCGCATTGCAGTGCGCAGTGAAAAACTTGTGCGTTTTGAGGAGCGCGAGCGTCTGCGCACCGACATTGCGGCGTGCAATGAAAAGAAATCTGCCGTCGACCGCAAGATTGATGATATGTCGGCCACTATCGAACAGTGGAGCGATAGAATTGAGAAATGCAAAGCCGAAATTGACAGCCTTACTGATGCCGATGTGAAACTCACTGAGGTTAAGAGCAGGGCAGAGGTTGTCAAAAAAAGCAAGGCAGATGTTGCCGATTTAGCGGTTCAACTGGATGAATATGACCGCCGTTCTGTGTCGCTTTCGGCGGCCCAGGAAAAATTTAAACAACTGTCTGACACGGCGGCACAACTCGGACAGAGGTATATCGCGGCCAATACCGCATTTTTGAATGAACAGGCGGGTGTGCTGGCCAAACAGTTGCAAGACGGCGCACCGTGCCCGGTATGCGGCAGTTGTGACCACCCTCATCCGGCCGCCTTGTGTGACGGTGCACCCGATAAATCGTCTGTTGAACATCTGCGCGAGCAGGCCGCCAAAGCAGATTCCGCGGCCGCCAGACAGAGCAGTCTGTGCGCAGAAATGGCCGGCGCTGCTGATAACTTGCGCAGTCACATTGTCCGCCGCGCGTCGGAACTGCTTGAACAGTGTGAAATCGGGGCGGTGCGTGCCGCACTGGCACAGCGCTCGGACGAACTTGATAAACAGTCAGCGCAACTGGCAGGTAAAATTGAGTTGCTCGGTCAGCAGTCAGAGCGGCGCCGCCATCTGCTCGACAAGTTGCCTCAGGGCGAGAAAATGCTAAAAAATAAGCAGGATGAGCGTGAAATGTGTTTGCGTCAATCGGCGGCAATTCTCGCAGAATCGGAGCAACTTGAGCGGTCGCTCGTATCGGTTGTTCGGGAAATCGGTGAAAGTACAATTGCAGATGAGCAGGCTGAAATCGGACAACTGAAAGCACAACTGGCTCAACTGCAACAAGCAGTTGCCGACCGCCGTGAGTGTGAGTGCAGTATTGCCGAGAGCAGGTCGGCCGCCGGTGTGTTAAGTGAGCGGATTGGCGGCCGCACAGCCGAAATAGGTGATTTGCCTGAGCAAAAAGCGAGATTAAACGACCGCTTGCAGATGATTACCGATAGGCTGGCGCGCGTTACTGCATCGGTGCAGATTAACAGCGCGGCACTTGGCGAAATTGAGCGGTGCGGAGCTGAACTTGTTGAACTCGACCGCCGCTGGAGCAGTTTGAAGGCGCTGAGCGACACCGCTTCCGGCACCGTCAGTGGTAAGGAAAAAATCCAACTTGAGACCTATGTCCAGATGACTTATTTTGACCGAATCATCATTCGCGCCAACAGCCGCCTGATGAATATGACAGGTGGTCAGTATGAACTGCGCCGACGCACTGCCGCTGAGAATTTGCGCAGTCAGAGCGGCCTTGAACTGGATGTTATCGACCACTATAACGGCTCTGAGCGGCCGGTCAGCACGCTGTCGGGCGGCGAGTCATTCAAAGCGTCGCTGGCGCTGGCGCTCGGCATGTCCGATGAGATTCAGTCATCGGCGGGCGGTGTGCAGCTTGATACTATGTTTGTCGATGAGGGCTTTGGCTCACTCGACAGCGAGTCGCTCGAAAGTGCCGTATCGGTGCTGTGCGGACTGTCAGACGGTAACCGCCTGGTCGGAATCATATCGCATGTCGACGCACTCAAAAACCGCATCGACCGCCAGATTATTGTCCGCAAGCAACGCAGTGGCGGCAGTTCGGTTACACTGCAGTTATAGCATTAAAAATCACCTGCCAATTTTGAATTGACAGGTGATTTCAGTATAATGATTTTTGTAACAGAGGCGGGGTGTTCAATCGGAGCACCTCGCGTTTTAGTTATGCTTAAATTAAATTTCGCCAATGTTCATCAGGACGCCGCCTCGCTCTATGTCTATCAGTCCGTAGGTCTTTTTGCTGACATGCACGCCGCCGACCGAGCCGGGATTCATCAGGTACAGTCCATCGATATACTGGGTCATACTTTGATGAGTATGTCCAAACAGAGCAATGTCGGCGCCGCACGCTGTTGCGGCAGTCACAAGCCGCTCGATACCGTATTTTACATACTGATTGTGCCCGTGTGAGGCAAAAATCCGTTTTCCGCCCAGTTCGATTAGCAGTGACGGCGGGTTTTGACCGGCCAAGTCGCAATTGCCGGCCACGGCGTAGCAGTCGATGCCGTCAAATTCGGCACTTACTGAGTCAAAATCGCGCTCACCGTCTCCGAGAAATATGCAGGCGCGCGCCTCCGGGTGCATACTTAACACATTTCGTATGGAGTTTGTTCGTCCGTGAGAGTCGGACATAACAATAATTCTCATACTAACTCCCCTCATAAAAGTAAATTTACATTCATATCAATTATTATACTGTATTGTGGGGTGTTAGTCAAATGTCTGATAAAATTGATAAAAATGCGCTCAACGGTCTGTTAGCCGATTTGTCGGCACAGACCGGACAAAAATCTGCCGATGTCAAGTCAAATTTGCAAAGCGGAAACATCGACAATTTGCTCAAAATGGTCAATGCATCTGATGCGGAAAGGATTAAAAAGGCCCTTTCAAGCAAATCGGAAACCGAGAAAATACTCAACTCTGAGCAAGCGCGCGAAATAATGCGTCAACTTTTCGGGGATGGTAAAAATGGATGATATGGCCGCCCGTATCAGCGAGATGCTCGGTGACCCGTCGACGGTTGAACGGCTGCAAGGACTAGCATCGCAGATAATGGGCAGTGACGGCGGCGTCGACCTGTCAAAACTGGGAACGGCACTCGGCGGTGAACAGCCGCAGAAAAAACAGCCTGAATCAGTGCTGACGCCCGAGCAAATGGGCGGTGTGATGAAGATAATGTCGGCGCTCAACAGCGGACGCGGCGACAGCCGAACAGCTCTGCTGACGGCGCTTAGGCCATACTTGACGGCAGAGCGTCAGCAAAGGCTGGATACCGCCGTTAAACTGCTGAAAATCGCATCGGTTTTGCCGCTCATAAGCGAAAGCGGTCTGTTTAATCTGTAGGGGGTGAGGTGATGCTTGAATATTCGGTTGACGACATCGAGCGCATGCAGCGCAATGCTGAACGCAGAATGAAAAATATGCAGGAGCGCTCGCGCGCACATATTGATAAAGGTCATGGACAGCCGCCTGCGCCGCCCCCGCCTGCCGAGACGCCGGCGCCAAAGCCGCCATCGGTCAAGCGAACAAATATACTTGATATGCTCAATTTTAAGGGCATGGAGATGGACTCAGACCGCTCGCTGATAATAATGCTCATGCTTATGCTCAATTCAAACGGCTCTGACCAATTATTGATGCTTGCACTTATCTACATAATGTTGTAAAATAAAGGTAATATAATAACTGGGGTAGTTGAAATGGGAAAATTAAAGTATATTTTCAAGAGAATTAAATCAATGGATTTCGGCCGACTGTTTAAATCGGCGCAGACTGTTCACCGCCGCAGCGGCAAACCGACGCTGTTTATTGTGGTCGATATGATAATCTGCGGCGTCAAGTATCAGGCCGGCTACATGGACTATCTGGTCTTTGAGTTTGAGACCCTTAATGCAAAACAGCGCGCCACATATATTACGCGCGGCGTCAACAATGACTATGTTCATCGGCTCAACAGCAAGGACTACTGGGACTTGTTCGAGAATAAGGTCAATTTCAACCGAACATTTGACAAATTTGTTCACCGCGAATGGATTGACTTTGAACACAGCGATTTTGAGCAATTTGAGAACTTTGTCCGCGGCAAGGACAGGGTGGTTGTCAAGACCAATGACTCTATCTGCGGTCACGGCGTGCAGATGTTTGATGTGGCCGGCTGTGACGATTTGCGCGCGGCATACAATTTGTTCAAAGAGCAGGGAATAGGCATCGCGGAGGATTATGTGCATCAGCACAGCGAGATGACGCGCCTTTATCCCAATTCGGTCAACACTGTGCGTATGGTGACCATGCTCGCCGGCGGCGAGGCGCACCTGATGTATTCGTGCGTGCGCGTCGGCAACGGCAAAAGTGTCGACAACCTTAACAGCGGCGGCATGGCGACGCCGATAAATATGGCAACCGGTATCATCGACTTTCCGGCCGTTGATAAGGACAATAAGGTCTATTACACGCACCCGATTTCGGGAACCGAGTTTGTCGGATTCAAGATTCCCTATTTCAAAAAGGCGGTTGATATGGTCAAGGAGGCGGCCTTTGTCGTGCCCGAAATGCGGCTGATTGGCTGGGATGTGGCCATTACTGAGGACGGCCCTCTGCTTATCGAGGCTAACGCTTTCCCCGGGCATGACATTTACCAGTTCAGCGCTCATCTGCCCGACAAAATAGGGCTGAAGCCGCGCTTTGATGCGGTGGCAAATTTATCTGAATAAAGATTAAATACCGCAGGAAATCATCTTCCTGCGGTATTTTTGTCTGCTATATTGCGTCATCCATATCGTCGCGTGGCACAGCGGCAACTGCTTTGGTGGTATGATATTTGTATTTTTCAGCGTCAATCGACCAGATACAGTCGGTCGGATTTACGACAGAATCACCGAATGATTTTGCCGCGCTCTCGAACAGCACATATATCTTGCCGCCGTGTGCCGCGATTCCCTCGGACATCGGCATGGCAGTTACGCTGAGTGTCATGTTGTTGCCGTCAAGGAACCACAAGGGTATCGTCTTGCCCTCGACAGTAAAGGTTGACTCGGCCTTTTCAGAGAGAGGATTTGAGTGAAAATACAATGTTGAATTGGCCGTGCTGCCGTATGACTGACTCAAGATAAATTCGCCGCTCGGCAGTTGAGTAAAGCCCTGAACCATGTCGACCACAGACAGTGCATAGTTGGGAATGATATACTTTGAGCGGTCATAGTCATCGGCACAAATTTGATTGGTAAATTTATTGTTCAGTTTGTAGCCGAGCGTTATGGCGCTGTGAGTAGTTTCATCGGTCGCTGTGTAAATATGACTGCCGTCGGTCGCCGCCGCAGTGGTGTGATAAAATTCGCCCACCCACATCACGCCGTTTGAAATGTTGACATATGACCCAAGTACGGGCACCTTGAGCATATCGGTGAAACTGATGTTGTCGCCATCCTCGGCGGCTTTTATTGAGTCGAGCGGAATGGAGCAGACGGCATATGAGACCGAAATCCACAAATATTTGTCAGAACAAGCCACTCCTCCGGCGTGTCCGCAGTAATCACTGCCGCCTTTGTTAAGCAGGCCGAGCGTCTTAAGTTTTTTGCCGGTCGATAGGTCATAGACGGTGATTATCGAGCGCTTGGTTTCGTCGGAGTTATACGCCGATACAATCAGCCAGTTTTCCTTTTCGGCAATGTCGATACCTTGTGGAATATAGTTGCCGTCGAGTTCTTTGAGTTCAAACTCATTCACGCCCAGTGAAAAGAGGGTGCTGTAATCCTCAAATTTGCTGAACAGCCAGTCGTACGAATTGACGGTGCCCGACTGACCGATATCCATAAGCGGTCGGTTGTAGAGTGTCTCGGCCGGATAGACAAAGCCGGCTGAATTTGACTCAGAGGCGGTGGGCAATGAACTGTCATTTGACACCTCTGTCTGTGATGAATCGGCACTGTCAGCCGCGGTGTCGGTACGGACAGTATCAAAGTGATATATTTCGGCTGAAATGGTGACAGTCGAGGCTATCATCATCAGTATAACAAACAGAGCAATGATGCGAAATTTCATTCAGATATCAACCTTAAACTAATAGTGTAAATTTAATCAAGGGAAATATTACCCTTGCGGTAGAGTGCCATCAGGACAATGAGAGTAAGCGGCAGAGCAATCATACCGAAAAAGCCGAATAGTTTGAGTCCGAGATAGATTGCCAGCAGCATAACCAGCGGGTGAAGTCCAATCTGCTGACCGATAATCTTGGGCTCAAGTATATTGCGCAGTACCGTAATGACGGCGTAGGAAACTACCAGCCCGATGGCCCAAAAGTAGTTTCCGGTCAGCAGCGATACGAGCGCCCACGGCAGCAGGACCGTGCCTGTGCCAAGCACCGGCAGAATGTCAATAACCGAGATAATAAGCGCCAAAACCACCGAATAATCAACACCCAGTATTGTCAGCGCTATCGACAGTTCGCAAAATGTGATGAACATCAGTATAGCGTATCCGCGAATCATTTTCAGGACTTTTTCAAATAAAAGCGATTTAATCTCTCTGATAGTTTTCCACTTGCTTTCGGGAACTACACCGTGTAAAAACTTGACAATTTTATTGTAATCAATGGTGATAAAACAGCACGCTACCACTGTTATAACAAACGCGAGCAGAATAGAAGGGACGGCTGTGCCGACCGCCTTGGCCACATCGGTGATGAATACGGTCAGATAGGACACCGCTTCGGTGACGATTTTTGTCGGCAACTGGTTGAGACTGGTGCTTATTGAGTCGGGCACTGTAGCCAACAGATTACTCAGATTATCGTTCAGCGTGTTAAACGCCGCCGTAATTTCGGGAATATAGTCGGGCAAAATTCCGATGAGTCCGGCCAACTCATTGTAAATGCGGCCAAACAGCAGTATGAGCAGACCGAAAACAACCGCAAGAGCGAGCACAACCATTGCCACCGAAGTTATCGACCGCGGCAATTTGGTCTTTTGCGATATAAATTCGACCGGTCGGTGGAGAAGAACTGCGACAATCGCACCGATGATAAACGGAGCAACATATCCGAGCACATACTTTATAGCAATGTATGCAATTATGAGTATGGTTACGATGTATGCAAAATTTATTAGAAACCGTTGCTTTTTTTCAATGGTCATACATTCACTTCCCTAAAATATTATATATATTATAATGCAAAAATACAGCCCTTTCAATGCAAATCAACGAAAAATTATAATTTTTTTAAAAATCCTTGCAATAGCCTGCCGTTTATGCTATAATGCACACTGTTCAGAAACATTTGTTTTTGGTAGGTGGACGGCATGGCAAACAAACTGTTGCTCGTCAAGAGTGACGCACTGCCCGATGTGTTCTCAAAGGTGGTCTTGGCCAAGGAACTGCTCGAAAGCGGAGAGGCTAAAAATGCGACCGAGGCGGCACGGGCAGTCGGCATATCGCGCAGTGCTTTTTACAAGTACCGCGAGTGCGTTTTTGCTTATACCGAGCGAATATACGGCAAAATAATCACACTGCACGCGGTGCTCGAGGACAAACCGGGAGTGCTCTCGCAGTATATTGCCGAACTGTATCGCAGCGGTGTAAATATACTGACGGTAAATCAGGATATACCTTCGGGCGGCCGCGCTCCTGTGTCTGTTTCACTTCGCTTCGGTGACGACAGTTTTGATGTGACCGACCTCATCGGCCGCCTCAAACATGTCGACGGCGTTAAAAAGGTAACACATATTTTGGGATAGGTGATAAAATGGTAAAAGTTGCTATAATGGGTCACGGTGTTGTAGGCTCTGGCGTAACCGAGGTGCTGATACATAATCATGACAGCATAGCAGAGAAGGCGGCCGACAGCATTGAGATAAAGTATGTTCTTGACCTTCGGCCGGTCGAAGGCCCGCTGGCTGATAGGTGGATAACCGACTTTGCCACAATTGAAAATGACGACGAGGTCAGCATTGTAGTCGAAACTATGGGCGGACTCAAACCGGCCTACGATTTTGTAAAGAGATGCCTCTCGGCCGGCAAGAGCGTTGTTACATCTAATAAGGAATTGGTCGCGGCCAAGGGCGTGGAACTGCTGAATATTGCTCGAGAGCGCAACTTAAACTTTATGTTCGAGGCGAGCGTCGGCGGCGGTATACCGATTATACGCCCCATACAGCAGTGTCTGGCAGGCAACCACATTCTTGAGATACGCGGCATACTTAACGGTACCACGAACTATATTTTAACCAGCATGGTAAAAAACGGCGTACCGTTTGATGACGCGCTGGCAAAGGCACAGCAACTCGGTTATGCCGAAAGAGACCCGTCGGCCGACATCGACGGATTGGATGCCTGCCGTAAAATATGTATATTGGCATCACTTGCCTACGGACGGCATGTCTATCCTGAACAGGTTTACACCGAGGGCATTCGCAACATCACTCTCGATGATGTCAAGATGGCCGAAAAACTGGGCTATGTTATCAAACTTATCGGTCGATCGGTCAAACTGACCGACAACAGCATCACTGCGACAGTATATCCCGCGTTGGTGCCGCAGAGCGACTTGCTCTCTAATGTGGACGATGTGTTCAATGCCATCATGGTGCGCGGAGATGCGATAGGTGACGCTGTCTTTTACGGCCGCGGAGCCGGCAAGTTACCGACAGCCAGCGCCGTTGTAGCCGATGTTATCGACTGCGTCAAGCATGTCACCGCCAGAAAGTATATGTCGTGGGAGGACGGCTTTGACGGCTATGTTGTTGACCATAATTGCGACTGCACACGACTGTTTGTTGTAACCGACACGCAGTTTGCCGACAAGGTGAGTGAGAGTTTCAGCGACTGCGAAACGGTCACTGACGGTGAGCGTCTGGCCTTTATCACCGATATTGGCAAGTTCGGCGCGCTGACTGAGAAAATTAAACAGTCGGGCATTGAAACAAAAGCGGTATATAATGTATTGTACTAATATTTTTAGTTAGGAGTTAAAACAGTATGGCACTTATAGTTCAAAAATTCGGCGGCACCTCTGTGCGCGACGCCGAGCGAGTCCGCAATGTCGCAAATATCGTTGCCGACACCTACAGGGGCGGCAATCAGGTAGTAGTTGTTGTGTCCGCTCAGGGTGACACGACTGACGACCTTATTGAAAAAGCGGCTGAGATAAACCCCTCCGCTTCCAAGCGCGAGATGGATATGATGCTCTCGGCGGGTGAGCAGATATCGGCATCCCTGCTTGCAATGGCTCTGGAGAGCATGGGTCTGCCGGCAGTATCACTGCTCGGCTGGCAGGTCGGCGTACACACCGATTCGACCTACAGCGCCGCAC
>JAQXHB010000065.1 GCA_029007015.1 Bacillota bacterium
GCTTGATTTATTCTTTTTTGCAAAGACAACCGGCACCTTGATGTAGTTTGCGGCCGCAAAAGCGATGGCCACGCCGGATGTCTCGATGGTGAGTATCTTATCAATTTTAGTGTCGGCGAAGATGCGCGCAATCTCGGCACCCATCTGCATGACAAGGTCAACATCAATCTGATGATTGAGAAAATTGCCGACCTTGAGCACATTGCCCGGCAGAACCTTGCCGTCGGATACTATTCGTTGCTCAAGCAGTTCCATTTGACAAAGCCCCCCATGACATTTAGTAAAAAAGAAAAAACAGACTTATGAAAAGCCTGTTTGCCAATATTGCTGAAAGCAAAAACAAAATCCAATAGTCGCACCTGAACGGCGTGCGGTAGAAACATCTGCACCATCAAAGCAAATATATATCGGCAAAACTATTAAATTGTGTATCCAACAATTGATATCATTACAATAGCACAACATGTTGAGATTTGTCAATAGGAATAACAAAAAATGTTGATATTTGTAACAAATTTCAAATTGAATAATGTGGTCCACTGACAATTGTGCATTTTTTACAACAATCACAGCATCAGATTTTCGGCGCATCGAATACCGTCTACCGCCGCCGACATGATGCCTCCGGCGTACCCCGCCCCCTCGCCGCACGGGTAAAGCCCTGCAATGGGTGACATGCACCTATCGCCGCGCAAAATTCTCACCGGCGATGAAGAGCGCGTCTCGGGTCCGGTCAAGACAGCCTCGCGGTCAAAACCCGGCATTGTCTCGGTAAAGCGCGCAATGCCGAATTTGAGCCCATCACACACACGGCTCGGCAGACAGCCGGCCAAATCGGCAGGCGCGACACCGGCGGTAAATGTGGGCCTCACAGCGCCGAAATGGCTCGACACCGCGCCTCGCAGAAAGTCCTCAGCCGTCTGTGCCGGCGCTCGGTATCCTCCGGTCAACCTGTAAGCAGCACGCTCGATTTTGCGCTGATATTCGACTCCCGCAAGCACATGATCACTGCCAAAATCGGCCGCTGACACATTGACCAGCAAAGCGCTGTTGGCATTATCCCCATCTCGCGCGCTATTGCTCATTCCGTTTGTTACGACCGTCTGCTCCTCGCTGGCGGCCGCTACCACCGTACCGCCCGGGCACATGCAAAAACTGAACACTCCCCTGCTGTCCTGCAAATGGGCCGACACCCTGTAATCGGCGGCACCAAGTTGCGGCAGACCGGCAAATCGGCCGTACTGTAAACGGTCGATAAACTGCTGGCTGTGTTCAATACGCGCTCCGACGGCAAACGGCTTTTGCTCCATCGGTACGCCGAGGTCATGCAGCAGTCTAAAGGTATCGCGGGCGCTGTGACCGATGGCCAGAACAGCCGCGTCGCAGTCAATTGTGTATCTTTCGCCGGCCGACTCATAGGTGACGGAGCGCAATTTCGCATCGGCAATATCGAAGGCGCATACCTTACATCCAAATTTGACTTGGCCTCCCAACTCGTTAATGCGCTCGCGTATGCCGCGCACAACAGCGACCAAATTGTCAGTTCCGATGTGCGGCTTGGCAGAGTACAGTATTGATTGAGGTGCACCGTATTTGACAAAAGTTTCAAGCACGGTGCGCTGGCGGCAGTCCTTGGTGCCTGTGTTTAATTTGCCGTCAGAAAAAGTGCCGGCACCGCCTTCGCCAAACTGGACATTGCTCTCGGTATTTAAAAGATGATTGTTCCAAAAATTATTCACATCGGCAACACGCTGTTCGACAGCGTTGCCGCGTTCCAAAACAATTGGCCGGTACCCATGCTCAGCCAGTGTGAGAGCCGCAAACATTCCGCCGGGGCCAAAGCCGATTACAACCGGACGCGGCAGTGTGCGATCGCGGTTTGGGGTGACGGTGTGCATCTGGGGCTGTTGGTACTTTGCGGTGTTTTTGATGCGCCTGATTACCCTGTTTTCGTCGCAACTCAGGGCGGCGGCAAAGGTGCACACAAAATGCACATCGCTCTTTTTGCGCGCATCAACCGAGCGGCGAAGCAGTCGACACTCTGTAATCTGCTCGGAGCCGACATTCAGAGCTGAGGCGCACACATCACGCAGATCGGTAAAATCATAATCGGGTGGCACCCGAACATTGCTGACCGTAATCATTTTTTCAACTCCATTGCCGCACTGCGGCCTGCCAAAATTCCGCTTGACCACGCCCATTGCAGATTAAAGCCGCCACAGTCGCCGTCGACATCGAGCACCTCGCCGCAAGCATATATACTCGGAGCGACCGTTGAGCGCATGGTGGCCGTATCAAATTCTGAAAGAGGAACGCCGCCTGTAGTAACCTGAGCGTGTTCAGTGCCGCAGTTGCCGGTACACACCAGCGAAAACGATTTTATAGCCGCGGCAATCAACTTTATGCGGCGCTCATCAAGTGCCCGCGCACTGTCTGCAAGGCTGATGCCGGCCGCCTTAACAACAGCCTGTCCAACGCGCTTATTGAGCATGCCTACGAATAGAAATTCGCATCGGTCAAGATAGACAGACGATTTGCGGGCGCGTATCATATCGCACACCTCACTGAATGAATATTGCGGCATAAGGTCGAGGGTAACTGTACCTCCTACACCGTCAAACAACCTTGAAACCTGTAAAATCGGCGGGCCTGAAAGACCGTAATCGGTAAACAGCACCTCACCCTGCTCAGTTCTGCGGCCGAACTGACTCTCAGCCGTTACCACGGCATCGGTTTTGATGCCTTTGAGCGCGCGGATTTTATCGGTTTTAGTGCGGATGGGCACAATGGCCGCGCCGCGCCGTGTCACACTGTGGCCGACGCCGCCAAGCAATTTATACCCAAACGAACAGCCACCGAGTGAGCGCGACGCCTCACCGCCGCAGGCGATTATAGCGCGCTTAAATTCAATGCGGCCGCTCGCAGTAATAGCGGTGTGTCGGTTTATCTCGGTCACTTCGCACTCACACATCACCTCGACACCCAGCCGCTCACATTCGTAACGAAGTGCATCCACCACCGACGACGCCTGCAGTGAATAGGGGTAAACCTTTCCGTCGTCGCCGCAGAAATAAACAATTCCGAGGCTTTCAAAAAAGCGCTGTGTGTCATCGGGAGTAACATTAGCGAGCACCGGCTCAACATCTCCGCCATGATAGCGTTCAGCCGTAATGTCGCGGTTGGTGATATTACACCGCCCGTTGCCGGTCGCGGCCAGTTTGCGGCCGACGCGCTCACCGCGCTCGGTCAGTATAACTGACGCGCCCGAAATCCGTTTGGCGGTGATGGCCGCGCACATTCCTGCGGCGCCGCCGCCGATGACCAATATATCGCACCTCATACAATTCTCCTTGCCGAAAATCGGCCGCAGTAAGCGTTTTTACTGCGGCCGATATAAAATTAGCGAATAAAAGCGTTGTGAACAGCCTCAACAGCCTTGTCACAGTCATTAACATCAATGAGCACCGAGATGCGAATCTCGCTGGTCGAAATCATCTGGATGTTGATGTTGGCATCGTAAAGTGCCTCAAACATTCTGGCGGCAACATCGGGGTGTGTCTCCATGCCGGCGCCGACAATCGAAACCTTGGCAATATTGGTGTCGCAACAAACCTGTGCGGTCGCATCAAACATCTTGACGGCCTCAATTGCGGCATCACTCTGGTCCTTTGCAACAGTGAAGGTAATGTCCTTTGTACCGTCGCGGCCGATGGACTGCAGAATGACATCAACATTTATCTTCTTCTGAGCCAACTTCTCAAACAACTTAAAGGCGATACCCGGTTCATCCTTCAGACCGATAAGCGACAGACGGGCAACATTGCAATCCTTTGCAACACCGCGAACAAGCATTTTTTCCATTTTAACCTTCTCCTTTACAACTGTGCCGGGCTTTCTCTCAAGACTTGAAAGTACCTCCAGCTCGATACTGTATTTCTTAGCCATTTCAACTGAACGGTTGTGAAGCACCTGCGCGCCGAGGGTTGCCAGTTCAAGCATCTCGTCGTATGAAATTTCATCCAACTTGACGGCGCCGCTGACCTGACGCGGGTCGGCGGTGTAAACACCGTCAACATCGGTAAATATCTGGCAGCGGTCAGCATGCAGTGAAGCGGCAAGCGCAACAGCACTGGTGTCAGAGCCGCCGCGGCCGAGTGTGGTGATATCATCGTATTTGTT
>JAQXHB010000066.1 GCA_029007015.1 Bacillota bacterium
TGTTCCCCAACTATTAAAGCGTTTCGCGCGCAGGGGTGCGCTTGTTTTTCGGGGGGCTGTGCGGCACCCATCCGCTGGATGACACCGCCTCCGCCGCCGCCTCCTTCTCCGCCGTTGACCGCTCCGCCGGTTTCAAACGCGACTGGGGGCGCGACTGGCTCGCGGGTACGGTCATTCTGTGCGACCGCTATGTCACCTCCAACGCCATACATCAGGCCGGCAAACTGCCGCATGATGAGTGGGGCGAATATGTTGACTGGCTGTATGACTTTGAATTTGACAAACTCGGTTTGCCGCGCCCCGATGCGGTGATATATCTTGATATGCCCATCGAGATATCCCAGCGGCTGATGAGCGGCCGTTACAACGGCGACGAGGGCAAAAAGGATATTCACGAGCGCGACACCGAATATCTGCACAACTGCCGCCGCGCCGCACTGTTTGCGGCCGAGCGCATGGGCTGGAATGTCATTGCGTGCGCCGATGGCAGTCAGCCGCGCTCGCGCGGGGACATTGCGGCCGATGTGCTGCGTGCTACCCTCGCTGTTCTGTAATGAGAAACGGAGAGATAAGATGATATATGCGTTTCTGGCCGACGGATTTGAAGAAATCGAGGCCATTGCAACCATAGATGTTCTGCGGCGAGCCGAAGTGAGCGTTACTACCGTCGGCATCGGCGGCCGCACTGTCACCGGCGCTCACGGCATAACCGTTACCGCCGACATTGCCGACAGTCAGGCGGACATAGGGCAGGCTGACGGCATCTTTTTGCCGGGCGGCATGCCGGGCACCCTCAACCTTGAGGCCAGCGATACCGTGCAAGCGGCTATCACCCACTGCGCCGAGAACGGTCTGATGATTGCGGCCATATGCGCCGCGCCGTCGGTAATCGGCAAGCGAGGACTGCTGGCCGGTCGTCGTGCCACATGTTTTGATGGGTTTGAATCGGCACTGACCGACGCCGTCTTTACCGGCGCGCAGTTCGAGACCGACGGCAACTTTATAACCGGTATCGGCGCCGGAGCCGCTGTTGATTTCGCCCTTGCAATAGTTGAGTACCTCAAGGGAAGGGCCGCCGCAGAGTCGCTCAGGAAGGCCATGAAATGCCGATGATGGACCTGCGAATATACAAAAAGGAGTTGCGCGACAAGGCCAAGGCCAGGCGCCGCGCCCTGACGCCCGAGCAAAAGGCGGCGCTCGATGCGGCCATCGCCAAGCGACTGCTCAGCACATGGCAGTACCGCGAGTGTCAAACCCTGCTGATATACGCCTCCACCGCTATCGAGGTGGACACATTTGCTGTTATCAATCAGGCGCTCGCGGACGGCAAGAGGGTGGCTTTGCCGCGGTGTGTACCCGGCACGCGCAATATGAATTTTCACTACATTACATCGACCGATGAACTCTCGCCCGGCTCGTTCTCGGTGCTTGAGCCGTCACCCGATGCGCCCATTGCCGTGCGGCCGCGCCGCGCGCTGATGGTGGTGCCGGCGCTCGGACTTGACTGGAGCGGATATCGTCTCGGCTACGGCGGCGGATACTATGACCGCTATATTGCCGAGTTCAGCGGGCGCACGATAGGCATTTGTTACAGCGCCGACTGCCTGCGCCGACTGCATCACGGCCGATTTGACCGCACGGTCGATGTGATACTGACCGAGAAATACATCAGGCGGACAATGACAAAACATATTGGAGATGATAAAAAATGAGCGAATTTCAGTTCACAGGCGGGCACACGCCCGAGCCGGACAAGGCTGATAACACGCCGGTCGAGCAGCCGGTTGAGATGCCGGTTGAGCAGCCGGAAGATATTAGTTCAGAGGAAAATGTATTTGACTTCAGCCAACTGTGTGCCGACAAAATCAGCGCGCAGAACAGCATTGACAGCGATGCCGACAGTACTCCTTACGAGCCGGCAAGCGCACCGAAAAAGCCTGCCAAGCGCAAAAAGAAAAAGGGCAATCCGGTTGCGGTACTCATCAAAATACTGGCCATACTGATAGCGGCCATACTGCTGGCGATGGGCATCATATTGGCCATGCGCGATTATCTGGGCATCGGCAAAAATGAGGTGGTCACCCTCACCGTTGAGCAGGGCATGACTACCACACAGATTGCCGAGTTGCTTCGCGACAACAACGCCATCAGCCACCCGCTGTTCTTCAAAATTTACTCAAAGTTAAAGGGGTACGACGGCACATACCGCGCCGGCGTATATCAGTTCAACTCCGACAAGGGGTACGACGGAATTGTCGCAGAACTGCAAAAGGGCAACAATTACGCAACCGCGACTGTGAAAATACCCGAATCGGCCACCGTTGACGACATCATTGCTCTGCTTGAGGAAAACGATGTCTGCACCAAGCAGGAATTTTTAAGCGCAATGAAGGACGACTACCAGTACGACTTCATCAAGTACATTCCCATTGAGACGGTGCGCTACAAGTTCGAGGGTTATCTCTACCCCGATACCTACGAATTTTTCAAGAGCGATGTAAAGAACAGCGCACATCTGGCCATTGACAAGATGCTCAGCAACTTCAATGCCAAACTGCCTGACAACTATCTCGAACTGGTGGAGAATTTGAACAAGCAGTACCCCGATATTGAAACGGCAACCGGCAAGATAACCTTCAACGATGTCATGTCCATCGCCTCCATAGTGTCGCTCGAGGCCAACGGCTTCCCCGATGAAGCAAGCAATGTCGCCGCCGTCTTTTACAACCGTTTGTGCTGGGATGAGCCGAAATATCTCGGTTCCACACCCACATACAATTACCCCGACAACCGCTACAACACCAATGCGCCCGACGATAATGACAAAACAAAGGACGGCTACGAGGGTCTGCCGCCCGGAGCGCAGTGCAACCCGACCATCGACTCCATCATGGGCGCGCTCCAGCCGACCAAAAACTTCAAGGCCACCTATTTTGTCACCGACAGCGATATGAAGTTCTACTACAACACTTCATATAAGGCGCACATCAACACCATCAACGACCTCAAGAGAAAAGGAAAATGGGCATAAAGTATGACAAAACCTGAACTTCTGTGCCCCGCGGGCGACCTGGTGCGGCTCAAATGTGCGGTCGACTTCGGCGCCGACGCCGTTTATCTGGCCGGCACAGAGTTTGGCATGCGCACGGCATCGGCCAACTTCACGCCCGAGCAACTCATCGAGGGGGTCAATTATGCCCACGCGCACGGCGTGCGTGTGCATGTCACCTGTAACACTGTGCCGCACCCCGACGAAATGGAGCGTCTGCCGCAGTTTATCACTGCGGCGCGTGACGCCGGCGTAGACGCATTCATTGTAGCCGACTTGGGCACGATGAGCATGGTCAGACAGTTGGCGCCCGATGTTGATATTCACTCCTCGGTGCAGTCGGGCATAACCAACCAGTACACCGCATGCGAACTTTACCGGCTGGGCGCAAAACGCGTCGTGCTGGCGCGCGAATTATCGCTCGACGAGATACGGACTATACGCGCAAACACTCCGCCTGAACTGGAGTTGGAAGCCTTTGTGCACGGTGCCATGTGCGTCAGTTACTCCGGCCGCTGTCTGCTGTCCAGTTACATGACCGGCAGAGATGCCAACCGCGGCGACTGCGCACAGCCCTGCCGCTGGAGTTACAGTTTGATGGAGCAAAAGCGTCCCGGTCAGTATTTCGACATTACCGAAACCGATAAGGGCACATATATTCTCAACGCCAACGATTTGTGCATGGCTGAGCACATAGACGACCTCGTGCGCGCGGGCGTCACCAGTTTTAAAATTGAGGGGCGCGCCAAATCGCACTACTATGTGGCGGTCACGACCAATGCCTACCGCGGCGCAATCGACGCTTGGGCGAGCGACCCCGATGCACCTCTGCCGCAGTGGGTGACCGACGAACTGAGCAAAATCAGCCACCGCACCTATTCGACCGGCTTCTTTTACGGCCGCCCCGAGAACGGCCAGACCTATCCAACCGCCGGCTACGAGCGCGACTATGCTGTGGCCGCCGTCGTTGAGGGCTATGAGGATGGCAAAGTCATTGCGTCACTCAAAAACAAATTCAGCCGCGGCACCGTGCTCGACTGCCTCGAGCCGGGGCATGCTCCCTTTGCCGTGCCGACCGAACAACTTACCGATGAGGCCGGCAACACTGTCGATGCGCCCAACCGACCGACAATGCTCATTGGCATACCGTTTGAGCGGGCGATAACCGCCGGCTCACTGCTGCGAATGAAAAGCGAGTAATCATTTTTATTGGTTGCTATACAAATTCATAAACATCAAACCGCGACCGCCTGCACTAATGTGCAAACGGCCGCGGCTATTTTTTTTGATATTATCCCACACTATCGCGCGCTCAATCCAAAACCTCGATAGAATGTTCTCTGACGAATACTTCGCCCCTGTTAATATGGCATATGCCCTGCTTTGTTTCAAACTGCCCGTTGCTGTCATCGCGGTCGGCAATCCCGCACCACGGCTCAATACAGATGAACGGCGCATTCGGCTTGGTCCACAGCAGCAGATACGGGAACCCGTCAAACGAAACCTTAACGGCACGGCCGTTGTCTCTGTTTTTAAGCACCACATGGTCGCCCTTAAAGTTCAGGAACACGAGGGCATCTACGGCAAAATACTTGTAGTCGAGCGGCAGAACATCGCTGTCCTCTGTTACTGTCAGTTGCTCATATCCCAGCGTGTTCGGGCCGGTCAGCACGGTGCTTACAAGGGTTTGTTTTTCGGGCAGAAGCAGGTCGTACTGCTCAATGCCCTCGGGGCAGAAATAGCCCTCATGTCCGCCAACCGAAAAGTACATTTCCTCGCCGTCGCGGTTGCGGATGTCATAACGGATAACCAACCTCTTGCCGCTCAGTTTGTATGTGATGCGAAACTCAAAACGGTAGGGAAACTGCTCAAATGTTTCGGGCGTATCGACAAGCAAAAATGTGACCGCATCCTGCTCGACGCTCTCTGCAACAAACTCCATGTTTCTGGCAAAGCCGTGCTTCGGGATATGATACTCTTTGTTTCCCAGACGGTATGTGTCATTTATCAGCCCGCTGCAAATGGGGAACAGCACCGGGCACGACCCACGCCAAAAGATGTCATCGCCGGGCCAGATATAATCGTTTTTGCCGTCGGACAGCCCTTTCAGTTCAGCGCCGATCTCGCTGAATTTGGCAGTCAGTATGTTGTTGGTAATGGTTATCACGATAAATCCTCCTTACAAAAACGGTGTGAATATTTGGCACCGCCATTACACCCACACTTATTTTACACCATCGTTGTAAACATTGCAATAGCATTTGACCGCCGCAAAGTAGGATTTTTTGCAGATAAATCACTGATAGGTAACACTTTTTTCAAAAAATAAGATGGAAGTTTATTTAAAAAAATTGTTGCTGCAACCGTTGCACTTTTTCGCCGTTATTATGAAACCCAATTAGGAGTGTGACAAATGTTAACAATCACAGTTAAAGACGGCAGAGCCTTTGCGTCGGGCGAAATAATTGTGGCCGGCTCGGTGCTTTATCCCAAGGTCAAATTTTGCCTGCCCGATGAGTGGAACACACTGACCGTCACCGCGCAGTTCGCCGGCAGTAACAAGACGGTCGATTTGGTTGCTGTCAAGCCGGACACAGAATATTCCATACCGTGGGAGTGTATTACCGATGCGGGTGAGTTGAGCATTGCCGTCAAGGGGTATGCCGGCGATGAGTGTCGTACAGTGGTTTATACAAATGTGCGTGTGCACGAGAGCAATCTGAGTGAGTCGGCGGGCACACCCGAGGAGCCGTCACCCGATAAATACGAGCAGATTATGGGCATGCTTCGGTCGGTTACAGAGCATGATGAGAAATTGGATGCTGTTATTGAGGAGGCGCGCGACGGCGTTGCCCAGGTGGAGCAATTGGCAAATGAGATGGGCCGGTTGACTGAAAAGGATTGGGACCAAAACGACGAGACGGCGCCCGATTACATCAAAAACCGACCAATGTATCGGTATAAAACCGATGAAACCTATACCGTGACCTTCAAAAAGGGTGATACTCCTTTCAACACTCAGAACTGGCGAGAACTCGGCCTGATTGAAAAAAATGTTACAAAATTCGGTACTGAATATGCACTGTCTTGCGGCTCAGACACCATTTCTATACCGAGTGGTCAGTATTATCATAGTGCTGCTATGGTTGCGGGCGACAAGTTTATAGATATGTCCGGTGGCTTCACCGTTTCGTGGAAGATGGGTGACAACAACTGGAATGTCGCTTCACCGCCGTCCGATGTTCTTGGACCCTACAACACCAAATTCCAGATTGGCGATTTGATTATTATCGCTACTCGCGGAGCATCTTCCGGCACTGAATACACCGGCAATGCAAAGGTTTACATGGTTAAATCTGACGAGAAGAACGGCGATGCCGTTGTTAAGGGTCTGTCATGGGATACCCCCAAGTCATTCGGCGCATACGGCACAGTTCTCGCCTCATATGATGTCAAGAACCCTGTAACCGGCTCTACACCTTACTACGGCAACTACAAGAGAGACTACTCTCTGACCGTTGGGAACGGCAAGGCCACTTTGTCGATGAACGGCAAGGTTATCATGAGAGATATTGATGTGTCCGGCATCGGCTTCAACAGTGTTAACTTTGTTGTTTCAGCCACTTGCGGATACAGCGGCGGTGCTATATTCAGCAACCTGAACCTTATTGCGTCAGGCCGCGGTAACGATGGTATAATGGTATTCACAGCCGAGCAAAAGGCATGGCTGGAGGAGCGCCTTAATAACAGCACAAAATCAACCCGTTATTTCGACCAATTTAACATGAATTTGACAGTTTTCGATGATGTTTCGGCGTTTATACCCGATACCATGTCGTCTAACAATGACGGCGTTTGGATATTCGTATTGGCCGACGGCGATGACAGAATAAATATGATAAATGATATCAGGGGTTGTTTTATCGGCCAGTACACAGACGGTGTCGCTACTGTAAATCAACTTAACAGTTTGGGCCTCTTTGCTTCCGGCACAACAATCATATTTTGCAACAAGCAGAATGCGTACAAGCCGCTCGATGAGCAGTATTTGCCTCAAACGGTGGCAACCAAGTCATATGTCGACAGCGCCGTAAGTCGGTCAGGCGGCAATTATGAGTTGATTTTGACTGTGCCGACTACAGAAACCGCATCAAATTTCCACATAAACAAGGACGCTGACGGAAACAGTCTTTCGCTCAAAGCGGTGGCCATTGAATATAATGGAACCGCAAACGGATCGGCATGCCTTACGGAACTGAATAACGGCGCTTTACAGTTTTCAATGGATTTTAGCGAGAAAAAGGTTGGGGTGTTATTTGGCATACCGCTGACAGACGATAAATATGTATACTGTCTGTCTGATTCTGCTCCGGATAACATAACTCCCAACGGCAATGTCAACCGCATTTTTGCCGGAATCAAATCGTTTACCGTAACCGACATTTGGTTTCGCGGTGAAGTGCCGGCCGGTGCTTCCGTAAAGATTTACGGCATCAAAGACTGATGTGCGCTGATATTGCAGAAAGTGAGTTTTAATATGAGAAAAAAATATACAAAGGGTAAAACTGCACAACAGAGTAATAACTACACATCTGCCTAATTTTACTGAAACGCACCCCG
>JAQXHB010000067.1 GCA_029007015.1 Bacillota bacterium
CGGAGAAAACGAAATGAATGTGAATTTTTCTGTGCCGTTAAAGGTGATAATTGATGAATTTTCACTTGAGACTGTCTATCTGCCCGCCGACCCCGCCGATATCATGATTAGCAGTGCCGATGTCAACCGACCCGGCCTGCAATTAAGCGGCTTTTATGATTACTACGATGAAAAGCGAATACAGATAATCGGTAAAAACGAGGACAGTTTTGTCACCGGTCTCGGTGAGCAACTGTGCAACGAGCGGCTTGACTGTTTCTTTGCGCATAAGCCGGCGGCAGTAATTGTCACGCGCGGCCTTGATTTGGCCGACAAATGTGTCTGCTTTGCCGAGCGTTACGGCGTGCCACTGTTGCGCACTGCCGATTCGACCTCCAGTTTTTCGGCGTCGCTCATATCTCTGCTCAGCGTCAAACTGGCGCCGCGCATAACCCGTCACGGCGTGCTCGTTGAGGTTTACGGCGAGGGCTTGCTCATGCTCGGTGAGAGCGGAGTAGGCAAGAGCGAGACGGCCATTGAACTTATCAAGCGCGGACATCGCCTTATTGCCGACGATGCGGTTGAAATACGGAGGGTATCCAACCGAACTCTCGTCGGCTCGTCGCCTGAGAACATACGCCATTTTATTGAACTGCGCGGCATCGGCATAATCAATGCGCGGCGTATTTTCGGCGTCGGTGCCGTAAAACTAACCGAAAAAATTGACATGGTCATCAATCTTGAGCCGTGGGAAGCCGGCAAGGTCTACGACCGCATGGGACTTGAAGGTGAATCGACCGATATACTGGGCTTGAGCGTTCCGTCGGTCACCATTCCGGTCAAACCGGGACGAAATTTGGCAGTCATCATCGAGGTGGCCGCAATGAATAACCGACAGAAAAAGATGGGATATAACGCCGCCAAAGACCTGCTTAAGCGCCTCGGCATGGACGACGGTAACGATGATACACCGCCAAACGACAGTGACTGGTACATCTAAATTTAGAGGTAGATTTTATGCTTGACTATTCGCAACTACTCAAAACAGCCGATGAGATTGGCTGCACATATACCCTTGATGAGCCGATGAGCAATCACACCACCTTTCACATCGGCGGCCCTGCCGATGTGTTCATCACCCCCGGCAATAAGCAGGCGCTGGCGCAGATTTTCGCGCTGTGCAATCAACTGGGTCTGCCGACAACGGTTATCGGCAACGGCTCCAATATGCTCGTCAGTGACAAGGGGATACGCGGCGTGGTTATTTCGACTGTCGGCGCGCTAAGCGATATAGAGTTGGTCGGTGCGTGCGATATTGTCTGCGGTGCAGGAGTAAAACTCTCGCGCCTGTGTAGTTTTGCGCTGGAACATTCTCTGGGTGGCATGGAGTTTGCGTGGGGCATACCGGGTACAGCCGGCGGCGCCGCTTACATGAACGCGGGAGCATACGACGGCGAGATTAGTCAAGTTATCACCGAGTGCGAGCACATCATGCCCGATGGAGAGATTGTAACACTGCCGGTCGATGAAATGGGATTAGGCTACCGCACAAGCGTTTACAGCGGCAACGGCTGCCTGATTACCGCGGTGCGTGTTCGCCTGCACCCCGACTTGCAGGAACTTATTCGCGAGAAAATGGATGATTTAATGAATCGTCGCCGTTCAAAACAACCGCTCGAGTTGCCGAGCGCCGGCAGTGTATTTAAACGGCCGCAGGGCAATTTTGCCGGCACAATGATTGAACAGTGCGGGCTGAAAGGTTATACCGTCGGCGGTGCTCAGGTCAGCGAAAAACACGCAGGTTTTATCGTCAATATCGGTGATGCGACCTGTTTTGATGTTCAGCGCCTTATCGAGCATATTCAAAGTGAAGTTTACATGCGATTCAGTGTCAAACTGGAATGTGAGATTAAAATCATAGGTGAAAAGTAATGAATCTGTATCTGGTCACGGGTCTTGCCGGCTCAGGCAAATCACAACTCATCAATACGCTGGAGGACTGCGGCTTTTACTGCGTCGATAATGTTCCTGCCGGACTTTTGTATAAGTTTGTTACGCTCATCTGCCATTCACTGAGCGCTCAACGCGATGTTGCCATTGTGTCCGATTCGCGCAGCGGATTGGTGTCAGACGACTTTTTGCGCGCTGTTAACGAACTGAAAAAAGACGGCATAAAGTTCTCTGTCATCTTCCTCGACGCATCAGGAGATGTGCTCCAGAGCCGGTTTAAGGAGACACGCCGCAAGCATCCGCTGATTGATGACGCTGACGGCATTTTGCCTGTCGCCATCGAACTGGAGCGCGAGCACATGTCGGGTATCAAAAATATTGCTGACTATGTCATCGACACGACCGATACAACTCCGTCATCACTAAGGCGTCAGGTTATATCCATGTTCGGCAGTGACTCGCAGAAAAATATGAATGTGGTCTGTATGTCATTTGGTACAAAGTACGGCGGCGTCGCATATGCCGATTTGCTCTTTGATGTGCGCTGTCTGCCAAATCCCTATTATATACCGGAACTCAAGCAACACACAGGATTAGAGAGTTGCGTCAGCGACTATGTTATGAGTTCGCCCGAGGCAGTTAAATTGCGGGACAAACTGTTTGACCTCATTGATATGTTACTGCCCCTTTATCAGCGCGAGGGCAAGACACAAATTGTAATCGGCTTTGCCTGTACGGGCGGTCAGCACCGCTCGGTCACATTTGCAGAGGCAATGGGCAAGCATGTAGCCGATTTGGGCTATCCGGTGGTCATCAACCACCGCGACATTGACCGCAAATCAAAAAAGTAGGAATGTAAAATGTCCTTTTGTTATGATGTAAAAAGCGAAATATGTTCAAAAAAACTGGGTAAGCACTGCTGTGAGCACGCTGAGTTGCTCGGCATGCTGATGTATGCTCATCACTTTGGCGCCGACGGATGCACCTTTCAAACCGAGCACAGAGAGGTCTGTGAGCGGTTTGAAAGGCTGTGCCGACACTGCCTCAAGTGTGAACCGAAGGTGGAATTACTGCGGGGCAGTTTGCTGACTGCCGAACTTGACGCCGATATATGCGCAAAAGTTGTTGATAGATACGCTTGCGATAGGTCTATTCCGGCTCAGGCAGTCGATAAAGAGTGCTGTGCGGCGTCGTTTGTACGCGGCGCATTTCTCTGCTGCGGCACGCTGGTCGACCCGAACAAATACTACCACCTTGAATTAGTGTGCGAACAGCGCACCGCCGCCAATTGGCTGTATGCGTTGCTTGTCAGCCTCGGTTTTACACCGAAAATGTCCGAGCGTGACGGCGTCTCGGTGGTCTATTTCAAGGACAGCGAACAAATTGAGGACCTGCTGACTTTTGTAGGTGCGGCCAATTCGTCGCTGGAGGTTATGAACATCAAGGTATATAAAGATGTCCGCAATCGCGTTAACCGCAAGGCCAATTTTGAAGATGCCAATTACTTTAAGACATACACGGCCTCCAACCGCCAGTGTCAGGCTATAGAACGGCTTATTCAGGCCGGTGCTCTGAGCGGCCTGTCAAACGAACTGCAACTGGCGGCACGCGCCCGCATGGAGCGGCCGGATGCCACATTGGCCGAGTTGGCCGATGACTGCGGCTGCAGTCGCTCGGGGCTCAATCACCGACTGCAAAAACTGATTGATTTATCTGAACAACTGTAATAATAAGGGGGTGAGCACCGTGAGTTTTGTTCATCTGCATGTGCACAGTGAATATAGCCTGCTTGACGGTGCTTGCCGTATCAAGCAACTTGTTTCTGCCGCAGAGTCAATGGGGCAGACGGCTGTTGCAATTACTGACCACGGCGTTATGTACGGCGCGGTCGATTTTTATAATGAGGCGCTGGCACGCGGGATAAAACCGATTATAGGCTGTGAGGTTTATGTTGCGCCGCGAACACGGTTTGACAAGGTGCATTTGATTGACAGTGAACTGTCGCATCTGGTGCTGCTTTGCCGCGATAATGACGGCTATCAGAACCTGATAAAACTGGTCTCGAGCTCATTTACCGACGGATTTTACCGCAAGCCGCGTGTCGATACCGAACTGCTCCGCCGTTATTCAGGAGGACTAATTGCAATGTCTGCCTGCCTTGCCGGTGCAATTCCGCGCGCACTGACGGCCGGCGACTACGAGGGCGCCAAACGCATCGCTGTCGAGTACGATGAGATTTTCGGTCACGGCAATTTTTACATCGAACTTCAGAACCACGGCATACCCGAGCAGGTGCGTATTCTGCCGCAACTCATCCGCCTCTCGCGCGAGACAGGGATACCGCTGGTTGCCACCAACGACGCACACTATGTCAGCCGCTCAGACGCGCTCATGCAAAAGGTGCTTGTGTGTATTCAAACCAACCACACTGTTGACGAGCCCAATCCGCTTCAGTTTCCGAATGATGAATTTTATCTCAAGAGTGAAGATGAGATGCGCGCTCTATTTTCATCTGTGCCGGATGCCATCGACAACACAGCAAAAATTGCCGAGAGATGCAATGTCACATTTGAATTTGGCAACATCAAACTGCCTCTTTTCGACATTGGAGAGCGCGACCATGTGGCGTATTTCCGCGATATGTGCTATAAAGGGCTTCACCGCCTATACGGTGATAATCCCGATAGGTCGGTTGTCGACCGACTGGAGTACGAACTGAGCGTCATCGTCCAAATGGGCTACACCGACTACTACCTTATCGTGCAGGATTTTGTAAATTTTGCAAGGTCAAAAGGCATACCGGTAGGCCCTGGCAGAGGGTCGGGCGCCGGCAGTTTGGCGGCCTATTGCGTAGGCATTACCGGAATAGACCCGATTAAGCACGCCCTTGTATTCGAGCGGTTTTTAAATCCCGAGCGAGTCAGCATGCCTGACTTTGACATCGACTTTTGCTATGTCCGCCGTCAGGAGGTCATCGACTATGTCATTGACAAATACGGCGCTGACCATGTCGCTCAGATAATTACATTCGGCACCATGGCGGCCAAGGCGGCTGTTCGTGATGTTGGACGCGCAATGGGTATGTCATACAGTTCGGTTGACAGAGTGGCAAAACTCATTCCAAGTGAAATCGGGGTCAGCATTGACCGCGCGCTTGATGAGGTTGGCGAACTAAGAAGCATGTATGACCAGGATGTGCAGGTGCGCGAACTGGTTGATATGGCGCGCAAAGTCGAGGGTATGCCGCGTCACGCTTCAAAGCACGCCGCCGGCGTGGTCATTACGCGCGATACGGTCGATAGTTATGTGCCCCTTGCGCTGAGCGACGATGCCGTGGTCACGCAGTACACCATGACGACCCTTGAACGGCTCGGTCTGCTCAAAATGGATTTTTTGGGACTGAGAAACCTGACCGTCATCGACGACGCGATAAAAATGATTGTTCGCAGAGAGCCTGATTTTGATATTGAGGCGATACCGCTTGATGACCGTGCTGTGTTCAGCATGTTTTCCGCAGGCAAGACCGACGGCGTGTTTCAGTTTGAGTCAGCCGGCATGAAAAGTGTGTTGACACGCCTTAAGCCGGAGCGCATTGAGGATTTGATAGCGGTGCTCTCCCTCTACCGACCCGGCCCGATGGACTCAATTCCACGGTACATTGCCAACCGTCACGACCCAGACCATATCAAGTACGACACACCTCTGCTCAAGCCGATTCTGGATGTTACCTACGGCTGTCTTATTTATCAGGAGCAGGTCATGCAGGTGTTTCGTGAACTGGCCGGTTATTCGTACGGCCGCGCGGATATAGTTCGCCGTGCAATGTCCAAGAAAAAGCACGATGTTATGGAGCGTGAGCGTAATTCGTTCATCTATGGCGACAGCGAGTGCGACGGCGCAGTCAAGCGCGGCGTGCCCGAGGCGGTTGCAAGTAAGATTTTTGATGATATGACCGCTTTTGCTTCATATGCTTTTAATAAGTCTCATGCCGCGGCTTACTCATATGTCGCCTACCGCACTGCTTACCTTAAGTGCCACTATCGGTGCGAATACATGGCGGCACTGCTGACCAGCGTGCTTGATAATACCGATAAGGTGACGAAATACATTGCTGAGTGCCGCTCGCTGAGCGTGCCGGTTTTGCCGCCGCATATCAACGAGAGTGAAAAGCAGTTTACTGCCATAAACGGAAAAATTCGTTTCGGCTTGCTGGCGGTTAAAAATCTCGGTGCGGTGCTTATCGACCGACTGATTGATGAGCGTGAGCGCAACGGCCGGTTTACCGATTTGTATGACTTTTGCAATAGAATGTACGGCCGCGACCTTAACCGACGGTCGCTCGAGTGCCTCATCAAATGCGGCGCATTGGATGGCCTCGGCCAAAACCGACGGGCGATGTTTGAGTCGGTTGAGCCGATTTTGGCATCTATCGAGAGTGACAAGCGGCAGAATGTCAGCGGTCAAATCGGTCTGTTTGATTTGGACGGCGAGGACAGTCACGCTTTTGAGTACCCGCATGTCAGCGAATACGACGGCAATGTCCTGCTGACTATGGAGCGCGAGGTCATGGGCATGTATATGTCCGGACACCCGATGGAGCGGTATTCTGCGGCGTACGAGAACGGCAAATTTGCCAAATCCTGCGATATTGCTCTTGCCGGTGAAGGCGGCGATTACGCCGACGGCGACTTGGTTCAGGCGCTTGTGCAAATAACCTCGCTTAAAACTAAATCGACCAAATCAGGGCAGATGATGGCATTTGCTGTGGGCGAGGATATCTACGGCAGTGTCAACATGACAATCTTTCCGAAGGTGTACGCGCGCCTTTCACATATGCTTGTGCCTGACCGCGCCGTGGCCGTTTCTGGCACATTGTCGGTGCGCGATGAAAAAGGCGCCGAACTACTCGTAAACGATGTTAAATCGGCCGATATCGCAGTCGATGCGCGGTACGGCGCTAAACTGTATATCCGCGTGCCGAGCATTGACAGTCAACTGTTCATCAGCGCCATGAGCATTTGCGCCGAAAGCAGGGGAGACACACCGCTGATTGTTGTGTTGCAGTCCGACGGCAAAAAACTGATGGCGCCGCGCAGTAAGTTTGTCAGCGTAAAAAACGGACTTATTGACCGACTGGCAGATTTGCTTGGAAACGAAAATGTAAAACTGCATAAATAAAGCAAAATTATACAGCAAATAATAAAAAATGACTTGACACTTGATTGTTTTGTTGTATTATATAAAATGAGTTAATTTAATATTTAAGGTGATTTATTATGTCAATGAAAACAATTGGAGTTCTTACAAGCGGCGGCGACGCTCCGGGCATGAATGCCGCAATTCGCGCCGTAGTTCGTACCGGCCTTGCCAGAGGGATGCGCGTAATGGGCATTCGCCGCGGATATACCGGTCTTATCGAGGATGATATCGTTGAGATGAATCTGCGCAGTGTGTCTGATATTATTCACCGCGGAGGTACTGTTCTTTATACCGCCCGTTGCCCCGAGTTCAAAACCGAGGAGGGCATAAACCGCGCGATTGAAGTGTGCCGTAAGCACGGCATTGAGGGCGTTGTAGTTATAGGCGGCGACGGCTCCTACCGCGGCGCACGCGATTTGTCCCTGCACGGCATTCCGTGTATCGGTCTGCCGGGCACCATCGACAACGATATCTCATCGACCGAATATACCATCGGTTTCGATACCGCCATCAACACCGCCATGGAGATGGTCGACCGTCTGCGCGATACAACTCAATCGCACGCAAGATGCAGTATTGTCGAGGTTATGGGACGCAGAGCAGGATTTATGGCTCTCCACACCGGTATTGCTGTCGGCGCAACCGCTATACTCGTGCCCGAGATTCCGTTTGACCTTGAGCGTGATGTCATCAGTCGCATACACAAGACCCAAGAATCGGGCAAAAAGCACTTCATTATTGTCGTTGCCGAGGGCGTCGGTCATGTTGATGAAATGGCCAAGCAGATTGAGTCCATCTGCGGCATCGAGAGCCGTGCGACCATTCTCGGCCATGTTCAGCGCGGCGGCTCACCGTCGGTTCGCGACCGCGTAAATGCCAGCGCCATGGGAAACAAGGCGGTTGAATTGCTTGAAAACGGCATCGGTAACCGCGTCGTCTGCTTGGTTGATAACAAGATTGTTGATAAAGATATTTATGAGGCTCTGTCTGAGCACAAGGATTATGAGTTTGCTCTGCACAAAATCGCAGAAGAAATCTCAATTTGATCGGTAGTGGCTGTATGAAACGCAGTGATTACATTTCATGGGAAGAATATTTTATGGGCATTGCCGTGCTCTCGTCCATGCGCAGCAAGGACCCGGGCACGCAGGTTGGTGCCTGCATTGTCAGCCCCGACAATAAGATAATGTCTGTGGGTTATAACGGCATGCCTATCGGCTGTTCCGATGATGATTATCCGTGGGAGCGTGAGGGCAGCAGCCTTGACACCAAGTATATGTTTGTCTGCCACGCCGAACTCAATGCGATACTTAACTACAACGGCGGCGACCTTAGAGGGTGCAAGGTTTATACTACCCTTTTCCCGTGCAATGAATGCACCAAGGCTATTGTGCAAAAGGGAATTGCCGAGGTTATTTATTTGAGCGACAAATATGCAAAAACCGAGTCAACCATCGCATCAAAGCGCATGCTCGACTCGGCCGGCGTAAGGTACAGACAGTATAGCGGTCGTGACTGCTCAATCAGTATTGATTTGTAAATTGCTCGGCAAACCAGACCGATTTAACGGAAAATTCTCTGCCGTTTAGGTAGTTTAGTATGCCGGCGTCGGTTGAGAAATTAAATATCAAACGGTATGAATAGAGGGCTTGGTGCTTGTAACCAAGCCTTTTGTCTTGCTGTAAACGGCCGTATTTGCCGTCACCGACCAGCGGGTGCCCAATGGACGCCATATGTGCGCGAATTTGATGAGTCCGGCCGGTCAGCAGTTCAATCTCGAGCAAAGACATATCGCCGCACTCGGCAATGACCGTGTACTTGGTTTTGATGCGTTTATTATTGTCGGACGCTTTGTTAGAGATATACACCTTGTTCTTATCCTCGTTTTTCTCCAAATACCCTTCAAGGCAGTCGGAGCGTCGGGGCATTTTGCCGTGCACCAGACAGTAGTAGTATTTGTCAATTTCTCTGTCCTTCAGTTTTCGGTTCAAAATGCGCAGAGCCTCGGCGTTTTTAGCCGCAATGACTATGCCGCCGGTGTTGCGGTCAATTCGGTTGACCAGTGCCGGCGCAAAACTGTGCTCATCCCTCGGGTTATACTCACCCTTATCGTACAAATAGTGCTGTATGCGCGTGATGAGGGTGTCACTGTATTCATTCTCATCGGGGTGAACGATGAGCCCCTGAGGCTTGTCAGCCAGCAGTATGTTTTCATCCTCGTAAACGATGTTTAGCACCTTTGATGAGCGCAGAAAATCGTATTTCTGCTCCTTTTCACCGAGCATCTCGTCCTTGATATACATTGTCACGGTGTCGCCCTCTTGCAGTCGGTAGGAAATTTCACTCCGGCGGCCGTTTACCTTAATATGTTTAGTGCGTATGTAGCGATACATCAGCGACTGAGGAATGTTGAACGATTTGGTGATAAACTTATCAAGACGCTGACCGGCGTCGTTCTTCTTGATGGAAATCTCTTTCATTTTTGCACCTTTAACCGATAAATTTTTTGTTTATTATACCATACAATTGACAATTTGCGATAAATTTATTAAAATAAAGTAGTTATTTTTAATCGGAGATGAAATTTATGCACGAGGGACACAGGTCACGGCTCAAAAATCGCTTTTTAAAAGACGGTCTGGACGGATTTGAATTGCATAATGTTGTGGAACTGCTGCTGTTTTTCGGCATACCTTATAAAGATACCAACGAGATTGCGCACCGCCTGTGTGATCGCTTCGGTACGCTGTCAAACATCATCGACGCGCCGTTTGAGCAGTTGTGTGAGATAAGCGGTGTAGGCGAGAATGCGGCTACCTTAATCAAACTGATTGCGCCGCTCAGCCGTCTGTATCTCGAGGATAAATACTCCGACAGTGAACCGCTCGACTGCGTGGACCGAATAGGTGAATACATTCTGGCCAAATACCGCTTTTACGATTATGAGTTTTTCAGCATGCTGTCGATGGACTCATCGCTTAATGTAATCAGTTTCGATATCGTCAATAAAGGCGTAGTCAACGCCACTGAGGTCAGCGTGCGAAACGCTGTCACAACGGCTTTGCGTACCGGCGCTGTCAATGTTGCCATCGCACATAATCATCCCGGCGGCAGTGCGCTGCCCAGCACCGAGGACATTATCACTACAAAGAAACTGATTGAGTCACTCAAACTGGTCGGTGTGACTGTTGTCGACCATATAATCGTTGCTGACAATGACTTTGTGTCGCTGCGCTCATCGATGCAATACGAGAAACTGTTTAAACGCTAAATAAGAATATAATAGGGTGGCAGGCGACAGTATATGTCGCCTGTTATTGTTATGTCAAGGTAACAAAAAAAGCCCGATAAAATCGGACTTTTTTCGGTTGCATGTTGTTTACAACCGTTATGGTGAGCTATCGGGGATTCGAACCCCGGACACCTTGATTAAAAGTCAAGTGCTCTACCGACTGAGCTAATAACTCGTTACAACTCCATCATTATATCAATAGTTTGCGCAGTTGTCAAGAGATTTTTATTAAATCAATGCGAAATCAATGCGTAAATATGTTTTGTCCAATACTTCATAAGCCGAATAGAATGTAGTGAGCACAAATTATTGTGTGAGCGATTAAAACAAAGTGTTTGTGGTAAAAATATGATTGTCAAATGACTACTGCAAGTTATTCGGAGCGTGAATTAAAGTGACAATTAAACGCGGAGATATATATTATGCCGATTTAAGCCCTGTGGTTGGCTCGGAGCAGGGAGGAGTCCGTCCGGTGCTAATTGTACAAAACGACATTGGCAACAGATACTCACCGACCGTCATTGCTGCGGCCATAACCAGCCAGCGTGACAAGACCAATCTGCCTACACATATTAAGGTGGGTGCTGACAATTCTGGCCTTGCAAAGGATTCAATAGTGCTGCTTGAGCAGGTGAGGACAATCGACAAACAGCGGCTCAAAGAGAGAATGGGGCGGCTGGACCAGGCGTCAATGAACCGCGTTAATCAGGCGCTTTCGGTCAGTTTCGGTCTCGGTGACGACGGGCAGTCGTTGTAGTATTTTAAAACGGGTCGACATAAGCCGACCCGTTTTCCTATAATTTATGGTTTTATGTAAATCAAAAAAATTATTTAAATGATTATGTAAATGTCAAACAATTCATTTAGTTTTGCTCAAAATCGCAAAAATCATCGGTAAATTAGCACCTTTGATGTTCAAAACTATGTTCAAAATGTTAAAAACCGTTCATTCAACTGCAACTGTTTCAAAAATATTATGTAATTCATTCTGAAAAATTATTTATATAAATATGCGATTTTCACTTGACAAAATTTGAAATATTTACTATAATCAATTAGTCGCGAAGATTAAATAGGTTAATATTATCGAGGTGTGGCTCAGTTTGGTAGAGCGCTGCGTTCGGGACGCAGAGGCCGCAGGTTCAAGTCCTGTCACCTCGACCAAACACGAAAATCCGTTCTCGGAAGAGGGCGGATTTTTGTTTGTATTATTCATTCTTCAATATTCATCATTCATTATTCATTAAAGGAGAACGGATTTTCGAATGAATAATGAAAAATGAAGTCGCTTACGCTGATGAATAATAAATAATTATTGCAACTTCGCCACTTTTATGTTATCCTGTGGAAAAAGGAGGAAATAATATGGCTAAAATAATTTTATTTCAGGGTGATTCCATAACCGATTGTGGTCGACCTCGTGATAACTTTTACGGTATGGGTAACGGATACGCAAATTTAGTTAAGGCTTCACTAGGGTTGGATTATCCGAATGAATATGAATTTCTCAATCGTGGTGTAAGCGGCAACAGAATAGTGGATCTTTATGCAAGAATCAAGGCTGATTTTATAAATCTCTCCCCCAATTACGCGAGTATTTATATCGGTGTAAATGATGTCTGGCATGAAATAGGCTCTCGAAATGGTGTCGACACAGAAAAATTTGAAAAGATATATACTATGCTTATTGATGAGGTTAGAGCTGCCTGTCCTGAAACAAAGCTTATGATTATTGCACCTTATGTGTTGGAAGGCTCTGCTACCTGTAACACCGATGAAATTCCCGACCGACTGGAAAGATTTAAAAAAGATGTTGCCGAAAAGGCTGAGGTTGCGAAGAAAATTGCCAACAAATACAGTTTGCCTCTTATTGAATTACAGGCGGCTTTTGATGAAGCTTGCACGAAAGCTCCGCCCGAGTATTGGACTGCCGACGGTGTACATCCTACCCCAAGCGGCCACGAAATTATAAAAAGGCTCTGGCTTGAAACGTTTGAAAAAATAAAATAGTAGAATTGCTGTTTTTATTTTGAAGAAAATCCTCGGTTTTGCCCAGTTCTTTTTCGGACACGAATGACAAACACGAAAATCCGTTCTCGGAAGAGGGCGGATTTTCGTTTTGTATTATTCATTAATATAGAACAGATTACCGTAAATGCTTTTTGAATTCCGAGGGAGTTTCATTGGTGACTCTTTTGAATTTATTTATAAAATTGGAGCAATCATTAAACCCTGACGAAAAACATGCTTCCGTGACGGATTTACCTTCCCGTAACATTATTTGAGCTTTTGCAATTCGTATGGTTGTTATATAATCGTATACGGTCATTCCCACATACTGCTTAAAAATCCGAGAAAGGTATGTTACAGAACAATGTGACATACACGCAATTTCTTTCACAGAAAGCTTTTGATTATAATTTTCTGAAATAAAACGCATGGTGTTGATAATCATATCCGGCATTTTATAATTCACCGGTTTTAATTTTTCTGCGTCATAAAAATCATTACACAAAAGAATGATTTGCAGTATAAATGAAAACAATTTCATAT
>JAQXHB010000068.1 GCA_029007015.1 Bacillota bacterium
CAATCGGCTTTAAAGGCTAAAAACACAAAAAGGAGATGCATCATTGTGAAAAGAATTTTGACATCGGTCATTCTGCTTACGATGGTCTTTGCGCTGGCACTGTCGGCTGCTTCCTGCAAGAGCAGCGGCACAAACACCACCAGCGGCAACAAGGACACATCGGTACCGGGCGGATTTGCCAATGTAGATTCAAAGGTACTTGAGGCGCTGTCAAACACAGGCAAAGTATCGGTTTATTACCCGGACCAGACCGAGTACAATGACTGGGACAAGAAATTTGTCAAGTATTTTGAAGAGGTTTATAACGGCACAGTCGACCCGATATTCACCTCGTGGGCAGGCTGGGAAAAGAAGTTCTATCAGGACTTCATGGCCGGCAACAGCCCCGACCTCATTTATTTGTTTGAGAAACTGTGGCCGAAGGCTGCGACCCGCAGTCTGGTTTACACGACCGACGAATTGACCGAAAAGGGAGTAGTCGGACTGGACCACTACTATTTGCAGGATAAGTTGGAGTCGGTTCAGAACTTCTTCTCGAACAACGGCAAGAAGTATGTATTTGCCAACTACAAGACCGAGCCGGTCGTTATGCTGATTAACGAAGAAATCTTCACCAAATACGATGTTAAATCACCGAGCCAGTTGTTCAAAGAGGGCAAGTGGAACTACGACACCTTCCTTGACTGCGCTAAAAAGACGACCAAGGACACCAACGATGACGGCGCCACCGATATCTGGGGCTATCAGGGTTGGGACTGGAACTACCTGATCACCTCGGCCGGCGGACAGATTGTTAAGTTCTCCGACAACGGCAAGGTGGAGGGCAACTACTACGACTCCAAGACCATGAAGGGCTTCCAGCACGCACGCGAGGTTTACGGAACATATAAGGTATCTGTATGGAATGTAATTGGTTACGATGACTTCCCGAACGGTAATATCGCAATGTGCGCGGCACTGCCCGACAACTTTGCATGGCATATTTCAAAGTGCACCTTCAAGTGGGGCATGGTACCCTATCCGCTGGACAGCGGCAACACCGAGGCAATCCGCAGCGGTAACAGTTACGCATGGGCAGTAAGTTCTGCCGCCAAGAATCCGCAGGGCGCTGTAAACTTCATCATCGCCAAGAACTGCTTCATAGAGGACAACGGCAAGAGCCCGTATGAGCCCAATTACAGTTGCTACAATGAGGAGCAGTTGGCACTGATAGAGGAGTATTCACAGCACTGTGTACTGCCGATATTCATGGGCGTCGGCAATCTGATGGATGCTCAGTACAGTTTCCGCGACTCTATCTCTGTAGGCAACAAAGAGATAACCGAGGTTATCGAGACCTACAAGGGTCAGTGGGACGGCCAGATTGAAATCGAGAACCAGGGCGGCGAGTCATAATTTTCGCCCGGTGTGTGACCGATTTCGTGGCTTATTAAAAACAATGATGACTCCGGGGCGGATGAGTTCGCCCCGGAGCCGTGGGCTATATTGTCCGATGGAAAAACAACTTTCAGATTTGGCAAAGTTGTTTTTCGCTCGGATAATTCGGCCGTTATGACTGAATTATCGGCGGAAATCATAGGTTTACTCTGATTTTATCACCGAGAGAAGGGAATATGCTCAATGACTAAGGGAAGAATTCTGGCCTTGTTCACAGCATCTGCGCTGTTTGTGACCATGCTGCCGGTGTCTGCGATTGCGGTAGGCTCCGACAGCGCTGACAGTGTATCTGTGACAACTGAAGCAGATGCGGTCATCAATTCGTCAGGTGCAACAAATCACCTCAGTTATCTGGATCGATACTCTGACGCTGCTGTCATAACCGACAGCGTTCAGGTTGATGTGCTTAACCCGACCGCTGCCGACAAAACAGAGGTAGGAGATGTCGAGGGCAAACAGGCTCTGACTGTGAAAGAGAGCGGATTTGTTGAGTGGACATTCAACATCGAAAAGCCCGGCATGTATAACATTGCTGTCGATTATCTGCCGATAGTCGGCAAGCCTACCTATGCCGAGATGTCGGTGCTGCTCGATGGCAGTGTGCCGTACAACGAGGCGGCGTCGGTGCGCTTCAACCGCGTATATTACGATATTGACCCCGACACCACCGATGATGAATTTACCATCGAGCGCGACTCGCAGGATAACGATGTTTCGCCCAATGTCGGTGAGTATGTATCGTGGATGAGCACCATGCTGCACGACTACGATTACAATACCGACGATGACCTGTCGTTTTATCTGACGGCCGGTAGTCACACTCTGCGCCTGACTTCCATGCGTGAGTCAATTGCTTTTAGCAGCGTGACGCTGGGCGTTGATACTTCCCTTCCTAAATATGATGATGTTAAGGCTGAATACGATTCCAAAGGCTACAAGGTTGTTGATGATGTAAAAGAGATTCGCGCCGAGTTGCCGTACCAAAAATCCGAACAGAGTTTGACCATGGCGGCCGACTATACTTCGGCATCTACCGTACCGTCGCATTACAGCAAGATTCGCATGAATGTTATCGGCGGCGAGTTGTGGAAAACCTCCGGCCAGTGGATTTCGTGGCAGTTTGATGTTGAGGAGAGCGGACTATATGCGCTGTCCTTTAAGTACAAGCAGAACTATGTCCGCGGATTTAAAGTTTACCGCTCCATTTCCGTTGACGGCGAAATTCCGTTTGAGGAGTTCAAGTGCGTTGCATTCAACGCCAACAACGACTGGCAGAACATGACCGTCAGCGCAGATGACGGCACACCTTATTATATATACCTGACTGAGGGCACACACACAATTAAGTTGGAAGCAACCCTCGGCAACATGGCTGAACCGCTGCAGATTTTACAGCAGAAGATTAACAAGTTAAATGCAATTTACCGTCAAATCATCCAGATTACCGGTACCTCGCCCGACACATACCGCGACTATGACTTGGATAAGAGTATCCCCACTCTTGTTGATGATCTCACAGAGATTCATGACGATTTATCCGATTTGTCGCAGGAGATTTTCAAGATAAACAGAGTCAAGGGCGGCGTTTCATCTACCATTGATGTTATTGTAAAGCAACTTGAAAAGTTCATAAAGAATCCCATAAACATTCCTGCCGGTCTTTCCGGTTTTAAGTCAAATATTGCATCAATGTCAGACACACTTGTTGACATGCAGAACCAGTCACTGTGCTTTGACCAGATTTATGTTGGCGGTTCGGCCAAAACCATTCCTTCGAGCAAGGCTGGCTTTGTCGACAGTTTCGTGTTCGCTGTCAAGGGCTTTATTTCATCTTTCACCGAGGATTACAACTCTATCAGCGGTGTCGAGGGTGAAAGCGGTTACAAATGCGAACCCATCGAAATTTGGATGGGCGGCGGCGGACGCGACCAGATGAATGTGCTCAAAGCACTCATCGACGACCGATTTACGCCGGAGTATAAGATTCCGGTATCGCTCAGTTTGGTTAATGTCGGTGCTTTGACCAAGGCCATCATGGCAGGTGTGGCCCCTGATGCCACACTGATGGTCGGAAGTGATACGCCCGTAAACTACTCAATGCGCGGAGCGCTTGAGCCGCTTGACCAGTTTGAGGGATTTGATGAGTGCAAGTCGTGGTTCCACGAATCGGCATTCGTCGCTATCACATATCAGGACGGCCATGTTTACGGCCTGCCCGAAACACAGAACTTCAGAATGATGTTCTACCGCAGTGATATTCTTGAGGACCTCGGACTGGATGTGCCGCAGACATGGGACGATATTTACAACCTCGTCACGGTGCTTCAGCGTCAGAATATGATTGTCGGTATACCCAATACTCAGGAAATATTCACAACTCTGCTGTTCCAGAATGGCGGCGACTATTATGTCGACGACTGCTCCAAGACACGCTTTGATGAGCAGGGTGCCATCGACGCGTTCAAGGAATGGACCGACTTCTATACCAAGTACGGCATTCCGCTTGCGTACGATGCACTTAACCGTTTCCGTTCAGGCGAAATTCCGATAATTATCGAGTCATACGGTTTCTATAACAACCTTGCGGTCGGTGCCCCCGAACTTAAAGGCTTGTGGGAGATGGTTCCCATCCCCGGCACCTTAATGGAGGACGGTACCATCAACCGCTCGCAGGTTACATCCGGTAACGTCTGCGTTATGGTTAAGGGCTGTGAGAACAAGGATTGCGTATTTGAGTTTATGAAATGGTGGGTAAGTGCGGAGACTCAGTCAGAGTTCGGCATCAAGATTGAGGCCAAACTCGGCGCAGGCGGCCGTTACACCACCGCTAACCTCGAGGCGTTCAAACTGCTTCCGTGGTCATATGCTCAGCAGCAACAGATAAGCGAGGCGTGGGAACATGTTTGGGATACACCCAAGGTGCCAGGCGACTATTATTTGACTCGTATGCTTAACAACGCTTTCCGCGCGGTTGTTTATAAGGACCAGAATTACCGCGAGTCACTTGTAACTTACAACAAGGACATCAACTACGAGATTCAGCGTAAGCGTAAAGAGTACAACATTGACCGTTATTACGAATAAAAAATAGTAAGCCGTAGGCTTTGGGAGGGACAGATTTGAAGAAGGCGCGCGCTAAAAAGAGAAGCGGGCTTGAGCAATCGCAACTAACCAGTTATGCAATGCTCTCGCCGTGGCTCATTCTATTCATCATATTCGGACTTATTCCGGTTTTGGTGGCCATATTGCTCGGATTTACCAATTACGATATGCTGAATTTTCCGAAATGGGCCGGATTCGATAACTATATCAGGCTGCTTTTGGATGATGATGTATTCCAGATATCACTCAAAAACACACTCATTTTTGCCGTTATAACCGGACCTATCGGTTATCTGCTCAGTTTTGTCGTGGCATGGGGTATCAACGAGTTCAACCGTACTGCCCGTTCAATTTTGACGCTGTGTTTCTACGCTCCGTCACTGGGCGGCAACGCACTGTTTGTTTGGCAGTACATATTCAACGGCGACTCATACGGATTGCTCAATTCTTTCTTGCTCGACTGGGGCTTTATCGACAGCCCGATACAGTGGCTGACCGATACCAGTTACAATTTCGGCATATGTATTATAGTCATGCTGTGGATGAGCTGTGGCACCGGATTTTTGACATTCGTCGCCGGTTTGCAGTCGCTCAACCGCGAATTGGCCGAGGCCGGTGCAATCGACGGTATCAAGAACCGCTGGCAGGAGTTGTTCTATGTAACTCTGCCGCAGATGAAGCCGCAGTTGCTTTTCGGTGCAGTACAGACCATTTCCTCATCATTCGGATGCGGCAGTATCTGCGCTGCGTTGACCGGTAACCCGTCGACCGATTACTCAACCCACACGATAGTGCTCCACTTGGATGACTATGCGTTTGTACGATTTGAACTCGGCTACGCCAGTGCCATTGCAGTAGTTTTGTTTGCAATGATGCTTGTGTACTGGTTGTTTGTAAACAAAATATTGGCTCGTTGGAGTCAGGATTAAGGAGGGATTGCAGTGGCCAAAGTATCAAGCAAAAGAAAAATCAACCGCTCACGCGGCGGCAACTTCGCAATGTTCCTTTTCCTGTTCATTTACGGCATGTTCATGGTGTTGCCTCTTTACTACGCAGTCATCAGTTCAATCAAACCGCTCAACGAGTTGTTCATATTCCCGCCGAGGTTTTATGTTACCAACCCGACAATAAGCAACTACACCACCATGATAAGGCTTATTTCAGAGTCGCGTGTGCCTTTCTCGCGCTACCTGTTTAACAGTGTTGTTGTTGCTGTCGGCGGTACGATCGGAGGAATCATAGTCGGCTCGCTGGCCGCTTACCCGCTTGCTAAACACAAGTTTACCGGTAAGTCGATTATGTATAACATCATCGTTTGGGCCATGATGTTCCGCGGCGAGGTTGTAAGCACTCCTCAGTTTTTGGTAGTTGCGGGATTGGGCCTCATCAATACATACTGGTGTATCCTGCTGCCGTCGCTGTCCGGAACGATGGGCGTATTCCTGATGCGTCAGTTTATTGAAAGTAATATACCCGATTCGATAATTGAAGCAGCCAAGATTGACGGCGCCACAGAAGGTTATATATTCTGGAAGATAATCATGCCGAATGTTAAACCCGCATGGCTGACACTGGCGATATTCAGTTTCACCGGCATGTGGAACTCGACCGGTTCGGAATACATTTACGATGAGCCGATGAAGATGTTGCCAACGGCCATGAACCAGGCGGTTTCTGGCGGTATTTCGCGTACCGGCGCGGCGTCTGCGGTTGCGGTGTTCATGATGATACCCCCGATTTTGCTATTCATAATAAGTCAGAGTTCAATTATGGAAACGATGTCTACATCCGGTCTGAAGTAACGGGTGTATCCATTATTTCAATCGGTTTAAGGAGGATATTATGAAAGCAGCAAAAAGGGCATTAAGCATCATAGCGGTGTGTGCGGTATTGCTGGCCTGCATTTGCGTTCCGGCATCGGCAATTTCGCGCCCGCCGTACAATGGCTATACATATAACACCTACGGTCAAGCGGTTGCCGCTCCCGTCGGCTATGTCCCCGATAAGTTATATACTCATCAGGATATGGGAACTACGGCCTTCACTTCTGCCGGCGATATGTTCATATATAATGATATGATATTCATCACCGATACCGGCAACAACAGAATCGTAGTTCTCGATAAAAACTATAAGTTTGTACGTGAATACACCCAATTCGTCGGTGATGACGGCACTGTTTACAAGTTTTCCTCGCCCAAGGGCATTTATGTTCGAGACGACGAGATATTTGTTACAAATGCTCGCATGAGCACCAATGAAAAAGGCCAGGAGTTTGCAAACGGCGATGTGCTGACCGGCAGTCTTGACGGCAAGTTTATGCGTATATTCACTTTACCGGAAGATGCAACGACCGAAATCACTCATTTCGAGCCGCTGAATGTAGTTGTTGATAACGCGGGATATGTTTATGTGCGTGCATACGGCGTGCTCGACGGACTGATTGTTTACGACTACGATGGTAACTTCGTCACATTCTACGGTGCCAACCCGGTTGAGTTGACCTTTCAGTTGGTTATGGAAAAGATGTGGAAATCCATCTACGCCAGAGAGGCGGCCGACCAACTGCTGAAGGCCGTTCCGACCGAGATGTCCAATATTTTCGTCGATGACGAGGGCTTCATATATACATCAACCGAGTCAACATCGGTTAGTGAGAGCCTGCGCATACGCAAACTCAATGCAGCCGGTGATAACATTTTGACATCCGATCCCAATGCACTCGTGTCGACCGTGTTCGGTGACCGACAGTTCTCGTGGGATAGGGGACAGGGAATGACCACACGACTTGTTGATGTTCATGTCGACGAGAGTGGCATTATCGCCGCGCTTGACGCTCGTCTCGGCCGCGTATTCCTGTATGACCAAATCAGTTCACTGCTGACGGTGTTCGGCGCGCAGGGCGACCAGTTCGGCGCTGTCGAAGATGCAAAGGCAATCGGCAAGATGGGTGAAAACTATGTCGTGTTGGATGCCATCGACGGCTCGCTGACCACCTATTCACCGACCGACTATATGTCGAAACTTATCGTAGCTGATGAGTGTTATATGACCGGTGAATATATTAAGGGTGAACCATACTGGCGCGAGGTACTGATGTATGATGCCAACAACTCGCGCGCATACGGCGCCATCGGTAAATCCCTGCTCGAGCAGGAGAAATACGGCGAAGCGCTCAGTTACCTGAAAATCGGAGAGGACAGAACTTCATATTCCAAGGCTCTGGCAGAATACAGAACGGAATTTATACGAGACAATTGGATGTGGCTTTTGCCGTTGGTTGTAGTGGCCGTGGTTGGGTTTGTATATCTGTATAAACTAATCAGAAAGTTACTTGGCCTCACGAATAAAAAGCAAAGGATAAAATTCAAATAAATTAAACAATTCGGAGGTGAGATATCGTGGCAGAACAACCCGCAATTTTAAGATACGGTAAGCGTGCATGGGAAGAAACCGATTGGACCAAACTGAACCCTAAAAATTGGAACTGGAAGAAGTTGTATTGGCCTTTCCGTGTACTCGCGCATCCGGTGCAGGCGTTTAATGAAATCAAATACGAAAATGCCGGCTCGGTGCCCCTTTCAATAGGAATATTGCTGTTATGGTTTTTCAGCAGCGTGTTCCAGTTTCTTGAATACGGCTTTCAGTTTACAACTGCCAAGCCGGAACTGCTGAATTTATATACCCAGTTCATGAAAACCTCAATGATTATCATTCTGTGGACTATTGCAAACTGGGCAATATGCACCCTTATGGATGGCGAGGGCTGGTTTAAACAGATTTGGATTTCGTGTTGCTACTCGGTCATGCCGCAGATAGTGACCATAATCCCGATGACCATAATCTCAAAGGTGCTTACGATTGATGAGGGTAAGTTCCTGACACTGTTCTCAACCGTGTCATTCCTGTGGATGGTGTTGCTGATGTTTTTGGCCAACACAATTATCCACCAATACTCATTTAAAAAGAGTTTGTGGTCAATGGTATTGACCGTGTTGGGCGTGTTTATACTGTTGCTCATAATGGTACTGGTAGTAAGTCTTGTCGTTCAAATGGAGGATTTCATATCCACCGTGTCCAGAGAAATTTGGCTTAGAGTGTAGGGAGTGGGTGAAAAAATAATGAAAAAAAGGTTATTTATTCTTCTGCTCTGCACAGTTATGACACTGGGGATTATGGTTTCTTCGACACCGTTCATTGCTTTGGCCGATGTCGAGGGCGAAACAGAGCAAACCGGCGAGGTAGAAGTAGTTAAGGATGATGCTTCGTCGGTTATCAAGTGCGACAGTCTCTTTGAAGGCGATATAGTCAACTTTGAAAAGGTTGCCTCATCGGGTGACTTTGAACTCTACTTTGCCGACATCAAAAAGGATATCAATCGCACTGTGCGCAATGTTGACGGCGGCAAGGCTACCAACGAGAACGGCACCGTAAGTGTTGCCGCGCATATATTTGCCATCAAGGACAAAAAGTCGGGCGAAATTTGGTACAGTGTGCCGGCCGACGCCGCCAAGGCGACCAGCAGCGAGAAGGTAAACGAGATATCGTCGGCCCTCATGCTCACCATTAACGATAGGAACGGCGCCGCTGCCACGGTCTATTCCAGCACATCGGTCAAGGACGGCAACTATAAAGTTACCAAACTTGATAACGGTCTGCAGATTGATTATACTGCAAGCGACAGCGGTAAGGGCTACAACATTACTGTACCGTTTGTGCTGACTTTGAATGAAAAGGGTATACGTGTTTCGGTCAATATGGCTGACATTAAGTTTGAGGGCGAGGGTTCCGCACGACTGACTGCCGTCAGCGTGATGCCTTATTTCGCCTGCGGCTTAAAGGGCACCGACGGATACATGTTTGTACCCGACGGTTGCGGCGCGCTGATTGACAACAACTATGTCAATCCAAACGGCACTGTTCTGAAGTATTACACATATGTTTATGACCGCGACCCGTCACTCTCTATTGCAACCAAGACAGATGTTACTGAGCCGACTGTTATGCCGGTATTCGGCACCAAAATGAATAACAGTCAGGCGTGGGTTGCCGTCATTGATGAGGGCGATGCGCTTGCCACCATTCACGCGGCATACGCGCGTACATCCCTGCCCTTCACATCGCAGTATGTTGAGTTTAACTATTATGCCAGGGACACCTTCAAGACGACCGACCGTTGGTATCAAAAGGACTATGTCCAGTACGCCGCAAAGGGCAATGACTGCGAGATAGCCATCAACTACTATCTGCTGACGGGCGATGACGCCGATTATTTCGGCATGGCCGAAATGTACCGCGAATATCTGATCGAAAAGGGCGCCGATGGCAGTGCTGTCAAGTCAGACATTGATATGTTTATCGAGACATACGGCGCATTGTCCAAGAAGGTTTCAAAGTTCGGCTTCGTTGTAAATGAACTTAAGAGCATTACTACATTTGAGCAGGCCGCTGAAATGGTCGACAAATTCAGTGCCGCAGGCATTTCCAACATCAATCTGCGTTACACCGGCTGGATGGTAAACGGACTTGAAAATCTGCCCGTTAAAGATGCTTCGCCCGATTCGGTGGTCGGCAGCAAATCTGATGTGACCGCACTGAATGAAAAGGTTACGGCCACCGGCGGAAATCTGTTCATGAATGTCGATTTCATTGAGACCTACGATTCGCGCTACGGTTGGTCACTTAACAGATACACCGTGCGCAACATGATAAACGAGATACTCGAAAAGCCGCTTTACAGTATCGTTACGGGTAGGGCTACCGGTTATATTACATATCTGACGGCACCCCGTATGTATCAAAAGCAGGTTGATGCCTTCCTCAAGGATTACAGCAAATACGGTATCAATTCTGTTTCGTCGGGTACTCTCGGCTCGCTGGTTTATTCCGACTTTACTACCAACGACGACCATTATACAAACAGACAGAGCACCGAGAAGTATATCAAAGAAACTCTGTCAACACTTGCCGAGTCAACCGGCAATCTGATGGTCGATCAGGGCAACGGATATTCACTGGCATGTGCCGACACGGTTATCAGCGCGCCGATGTATGACAGCGGACTGGAAATTACATCTACCGATGTTCCTTTCATGCAGATTGCATTGCACGGCCTGGTGACATACACCGAGTCTGCACACAACCAAACCTCAAGTGATAAGCAACAGCAGTTGCTCAGACAGCTTGAGACCGGCTCGGCTCCATACTATCTGCTGACCTATGAGGATTCGTCAATATTCCTTGACACCAGATTTGCGTCGAGCAACTACTCAACTCAGTACGAGGTTTGGATGGACAAAGCGGTCGAAAGTTACAAAGCCGTTTCGGGTGTTCTAAACGGCTACTGTGATAAGCCGATAACCGACCACAAGATTATCACAGACGATGTCAGAGCCACCACATACGGCGACAGCATGACAGTGTATGTAAACTACTCCGACAGCGACTATACCTACAACGGAGTCAAAATTCCCGCAAACGGATATATCAGCGTAAAGGAGGCGGCATAAGTGGAAAATGCAACTGAAACCAAAGAAATGCGTGTGCGAAAGAAAAAGATGCGGCGCATGACCGAAGTACAGCGCCGCAGCCGCGCCGGCTTCCTGTTTGTACTGCCGTTTACAATCGGATTTCTGAGCTTCTATCTGCAGCCGTTGCTGACATCCATTGGATACACATTCCGCAATGTTCAGCCGAAGAAGGGCGGCGGAGTATCTGACACATGGATTGGCCTTGGCAACTATCAGTGGCTATTTACCGACAACGCCGATTACCCCAAGGCGCTGCTCAACTGTTTTAAGGATATGTTGATAAACACGCCGGTAATTATCATATTCTCGCTCTTTATCGCCGTTATCCTCAACCAGAAATTCCGCGGAAGAATGTTTGCTCGTGCCATATTCTTTATGCCGGTCATCATTTCGTCCGGTCTGGTAATGGGCATTATGAACGGTGATACGCAGATGGCTGAGGTACAGACCGATACATCGTCTGCCATATTCACGGCCAGCGGCATGGTCGAGATACTTGAGGGTATGAATTTGCCGGAGACGATAATATCGGTGTTCACCTCCATAGTCAGTCAGATATTCGATACGCTGTGGAAGTGCGGAATACAGATATTGCTGTTCCTTGCGGCACTGCAGAGCGTGTCCCCGTCACTGTATGAGGCGGCCAAGATTGAGGGCGCTTCGGGATGGGAGTCATTCTGGAAGGTAACCTTCCCCAATGTTACACCGATTATTTTGGTAAATGTCATTTACACAATAATAGATACCATAACCGACTCGAGTAACCAGTTGATGTCTACCATCAACTCCACAGCATTTGACAATCTGTTTTACTCCAGAGCATCTGCAATGGCATGGATATTCTTCGTGATACTGATTGCTCTAATCGGCGTGATATTCCTGATATCACGGTCATTTGTGGTATATCAATCCAAGTAAGAGGGGAGGACAAATCAATTGAATAAACGAATATTCGCAACAAAAATCGGCGGATTGCTTTGGAAAGTATTAAGATTTGTCATCCTCGTCGGACTGTCATATGTTATACTTTATCCGGTCATTTACATGGTGTCAATGGCTTTGCGCAGTGCCGATCAGACCATGGACCCATCGGTAGTGTGGGTGCCAAAGTATGTGGTTGCCGATAACTTCATCGATGCTATGCAAGGAATGAAGATGTGGAAGTCAATGGGCACTACATTGGTCATTTCACTGGTCAGCGCAATGCTGCAGTTGGTTTCGTGCTCACTGGTTGGCTACGGCTTCGCACGGTTCAAGTTCAAGGGCAGCGGCGTGCTGTTTACCCTCTGCCTGCTGACGCTGATTGTTCCGGCGCAGTGTATCACAATACCGCTCTATTTCCAGTATCAGAACTTCTCTATACCGGTTATAGCGCCATTGCTTGAGAGTATCGCCGGCATCACCATACCGGGCATCAACCTGCTCGATAGTTGGCTGGTGTTCTGGCTGCAGGCAATGTTCGGCCTGGGTATACGCGGCGGACTTTACATTTACATTTTCCGCCAGTTTTTCCTCAACATTCCGTACGAAATCGAGGAGGCTGCGCTGGTTGACGGCGCCGGTTACTTCAAGACCTTCTACCGTATAATGATGCCCAACGCCAGCGGTTCGTATTTGACTGTTTTCCTGTTCTCCATCGTTTGGTATTGGAATGACACTTTCAACTCGAACATGTTTATCACCCGCAAGAGCACATTTGCCAAAGCGCTCAGTTCATATGTCGGCAAGGTCGGTAACGGCGTTAACTCCTACGAGGGCTCGCCCAAGAGAAACGCGGCTTGCTTGCTGTTCATTGCTCCGCTTTTGCTGATGTATATGTTCCTGCAGAAGTTCTTTGTTCAGGGCGTTGAGCGTACCGGTATCGTCGGCTAAACGCACTGTTTTCAATCAAACGGTATACTGCGCAGTTTCGGCTGCGCAGTATTTTTTTGCCGGCAACCGACAATATATGACAAAAACACTTGACAACTTGCGTATGCGATGATAAAATCTCACATATAACAGTATTTTATTTGATAGAGGCGCGGCTGTTATCAGTAGCCACCGCAGGACAGGCATCTCAGGTGGTGAAAGGAGCAGTTGCCGAAGTGACGGGACATGCCTGGTGAACCGTCGCTGGTCTGTTGCATAATATGCACCCGACTGTCACGCGAGTGGAGCGCTATCGGCTTACTTATATTGGTTTCATTTTAAGCCGTAGGAGCAATGAACTGCTTTTGCGGCTTTAATTATTGGGAGGAAAATTATGAAAGCAAAGACAATTTTGCCAAAGATTGCAGTTGTCGTACTGGTAGTGGCTTTTGTGGTTGTATGCTGTATGACAGGCTCTATCACAAGCCCTGTCGGGACCCTGTGGTCACTCTTGCCGCCGGTCATAGCCATCGGCTTGGCACTCATTACCAAGGAGGTTTACTCCTCGCTGTTTGTCGGTATAGTGGTCGGCGGACTGCTTTACACCAACTTCAACCCCATACACACAGTTGACTCAATTGTCAGCGACGGCTTTATTAAGGCTGTTTCGGGTAATGCGGGCATATTTGTGTTTCTCGTTATTCTCGGCATTATCGTCGCCCTGATAAACAAGGCCGGCGGCTCTCAGGCGTTTGGCCAGTGGGCATCAAAACACATCAAAACCAAAGTGGGCGCAACCATCTGCACCTTCCTCTTTGGCGTTCTGATATTCATTGACGATTACTTCAACTGCCTGACCGTCGGCGCTGTTATGCGCCCCGTCACCGACAAGACCAAGATTTCCCGCGCCAAACTGGCCTACATCATCGACGCGACCGCCGCGCCGATTTGTATGATTGCGCCCATCTCGTCATGGGCCGCGGCCGTGTCCGGCTATGCACCCGATGGTCAGGGCATACAGTTGTTCATCCGCGCCATTCCGTACAATCTGTACTCGTTGCTGACATTTGTTTTCATCATTTCACTGACGGTTATGAAACTGGACTACGGCCCGATGAAACTGCACGAGATGAACGCCGCGAAGGGTGATTTGTTCACCTCTGGCGGCAAACAGGGTGAGGACGAGGAACCGGCCACATCAAAGGGCAAGGTCATCGATCTCATACTGCCCATAGTCGTGCTCATCGGCGTGTGCGTATTCTCGCTGTTCTATGTCGGCCGTTGCATGGGCGATGAGTGGGTATTCGCCTCGGCCAACTATGATCCATCACTCGGTTTTGTTGACGCCTTTTCCAACACCGACGCTACGGTCGGCCTGCCGTGGGGCGGCCTGATTGCGCTGGTGGTCACCGTGATTTATTTCGTTGCTCGCCGCCTTATCAGCCTCAAAGAGGCTATGGATTGCATACCCAAGGGCTTCGTTGCCATGGTGCCGGCTATCCTCATACTGACCATGGCCACCTCGCTGAAGAACATGACCAGCCTGCTTGATTCGAGCACATTCGTGCAGAACGCATTGAGCGACGCAAGCGGCCTCAACATGCTGCTGCCGGCAATCATATTTGTCGTGGCGTGTGCTATCGCCTTCGCCACCGGCACATCGTGGGGCACATTCGGCATACTTATTCCCATCGTTTTGGCAATATTCCCGGTTGGAAGCACCATCGGCGTCATCTGCATGTCGGCCTGCCTGGCCGGTGCCGTTTGCGGCGACCACTGCTCACCCATTTCCGACACGACCATCATGTCGTCGGCCGGTGCTCAGTGCAATCACATAAACCATGTTTCAACTCAGTTGCCCTATGCGCTGACTGTTGCCGCCATCTCTTTTGTCGGCTACATACTGGCCGGTTTTGTCCAGAATGCGTGGATTACGCTGGCTGTGATGTCGGTTGTCACTGTGCTTGTTTTGTTGGTAATCAAACTCATCGGCAACAAAAAGACCGCACAGTAAAACAATAATATAAAACAGGGGCACTTCTTCGGGAAGTGTCTCCCTGTTTGCCTGATTCTATTATTCCGCAATTTCGGATTGGAATTTTTTAAAACATAAAAGCCTCTGATTTCGAGCGATTTCAGAGGCCTTTATGTTTAATTTTTTATTTATACTGTCGGCAAAACAACTTTACCGATTGGTAATATTGCCGTATTCCCGCTTCATAGCATCAATTGAAACAACCCATTGCTTGCCGAATTTGCAAACATCAACGCCGTTCTCCCATAATTCATCGCAGGACAAATCAAGCTCATCGTTCCAAATAATACCGTAGCCGCCAACATCGACATATACTACGCCGAAATCATTGCCACTTTCAAGCGATTTAATGAAGGTGTTTTTTGAAACAGGGGCTATACATCGTAAATCTTAGTAACTCCCTCTGCAAATTGAACGCTCAATTTATATTCGGGCAGCGGAGATACATTTTTAATTTTATGGAACATATAAACCCTCCTTATTCTAACGGCGGTAAACTTTTAAATTCCTGCGTCTCCCAAATTGTCTTAAGGTCTTTTCTATGAATAGAAATCCATTCTAAAACCATGTTCATAGCCTTTTTGGGGTAAATGCCCTTCGAGAACTTTTCCTGTCATAAAATCAATAGTATATACACAACAATATACTATATTCCATAAACATCGGTAACCATTGAAAATTATTTTACATAATGAGCATCGCGTCACCGAATGAGAAAAACCGGTATTTTTCCGCCACCGCGGTGCGGTAGGCATTCATCGTGTGCTCATACCCCGCAAAGGCGGACACCAGCATTATGAGGGTGCTCTCGGGCAGGTGAAAATTGGTGATGAGTCCGTCCATACACTTGAATTTGTATCCCGGATAAATGAAAATACCGGTGTCGCCCGAACACTCCTCAATGGCACCGCGACCGGCAACGCTCTCGACAGTGCGGCAGCTTGTGGTGCCCACACATATCACTCGGCCGCCCTCCGCCTTTGTGCGGTTGATGAGTTCGGCCGTCTCGCGCGGCATGCGGTAGTGCTCAGTGTGCATCTTGTGCTGTTCGATGTCCTCCTCCTTAACCGGGCGGAATGTGCCCAGCCCCACATGCAGGGTAACATAGCCGATATTGACTCCCTTGTCGCGCAGGCGTTTGAGCAGCTCCGGTGTAAAGTGCAGTCCCGCCGTCGGAGCCGCCGCAGAGCCGAGTTCGCGCGAGTAAACGGTCTGGTAGCGCTCCTTGTCCTCCAACTTCTCTTTTATGTACGGCGGCAAAGGCATTTGCCCTATCATGTCCAGCGTACGGTAAAAATCATTTTCGTGCTCAAAGTGCACCAGTCGGTTGCCGCCCTCAAGCACATCTATAACTTCGCCGCGCATGACGCCGTCACCAAAGGTAAACCGGTCACCGACTTTGGCCTTTTTGCCGGGGCCGGCCAGACACTCCCACACGCTTTGCTCATGCTGATTGAGCAGTACAAATTCGACCACCGCGCCGGTCGTGCGCGTGCCGTAAATGCGCGCCGGCAGTACGCGCGTGTCGTTGAGTATCAAGCAGTCGCCCGCCTTGAGCATATCGACAATATCGTAAAAATGGCGGTGCTTAATCTCGCCGCTTTGTCTCGAGAGGGTCATCAGCCGTGACTCGTCGCGCTGCTCGAGCGGCACCTGCGCGATAAGTTGCTCGGGCAAGTCGTAGTAAAAATCGCTTTTTTTCATTTACTGTCCTCCGTCCGTACACATGTTTATCGGGCTGTCCGCCGCATAAATAGTGTTTGACAAACATAGTGTTTAATGCTACAATACAGTAGTAAAGCAGGGCGTGCAGATGCAATTGCAACGCACACAGCAATACTTATATTATATTGCCGTGGCGTCCGGTTTTCAACCGGTTTTTTTATTATTGTGCATTTTTCGTCTGCGGGCACCGTCATCGATCGGAAGGATTTGATAATAATGAAGAGTAAGTACAATGTCGGCGTCATCGGCGCCACCGGAATGGTCGGTCAGCGTTTTCTGACCCTCCTTGAGAATCATCCGTGGTTCAATGTGACCGTTTTGGCCGCCAGCCCCCGTTCAGCCGGCAAGACATATGCCGAGGCTGTGGGCCCGCGCTGGGCTATGACCGCGCCCATGCCCGAGAAGTTCGCCGGCATGACCGTTATGAATGCCACTGACGATGTTGAAAAGATTGCATCGCTGGTTGATTTTGTTTTCTGCGCAGTTGACATGAAAAAGGATGAGATTCGCGCTCTGGAGGAAAAATACGCCAAGGCTGAGTGCCCCGTCGTATCCAACAACAGCGCTCACCGCGGCACTCCCGATGTGCCCATGATTTTGCCCGAACTCAATGCCGACCATGCAAACATTATCCCCAAGCAGAGGGAGCGTCTGGGCACCAAGCGCGGATTCATTGCCGTCAAGCCCAACTGCTCACTGCAAGGTTATGTGCCGGCACTTTTCCCGCTTGATAAGGAATTTGGAGTTAAGCGCGTGCTGGTGTGCACATATCAAGCCATTTCAGGAGCCGGCAAAACATTTGACACATGGCCCGAAATGGTCGACAA
>JAQXHB010000069.1 GCA_029007015.1 Bacillota bacterium
ATTTCCTTTAATATTTCCATAACCTGAACGCTGGTCTCGGTATCAAGCGCACCTGTCGGCTCATCGGCAAGAATAATGTCGGGGTTGTTGACGATAGCGCGCGCAATGGCAACGCGCTGCATCTGGCCGCCCGACATTTCGCTCGGCTTTTTGTTAAGTTGATTGCCCAGTCCCACCTGCTCAAGTGCCTCTTTGGCGCGGCGCCTGCGGTCGGCCTTGGGCACACCGGACAGGCTGAGCGCCAGTTCTACATTTTGCAGTACCGTCTGATGCGGAATCAGGTTGTAACTTTGAAAAACAAAGCCGATGGAATGATTGCGGTAACTGTCCCAATCGCGGTCGCGGAAATCCTTGGTCGACTTGCCGCCGATAATCAAATCGCCGCTGGTGTACTGGTCGAGTCCGCCGATAATGTTCAGCAGGGTAGTCTTTCCGCAGCCGGACGGGCCGAGGATGGAGACAAACTCGCTCTCACGGAACTGAAGGTCAACCCCCTTCAGCGCGGCGACTATACCGTCACCTGCGGGATAGTCTTTTTTGATGTTTCTCAACTCGAGCATTGAAACTATTCATCCTCTCTGATTGTTTAGGATTTTTGTGCAGCCGACAGCATCAGTTTTATTCGGTTAAGCTGATTTACCTCGCTTGCGCCGGGGTCATAGTCGACAGCCGCAATGTTGGCTTGCGGATAGGCTTTTCTGAGCGCCTTGATGACGCCCTTGCCGACCACATGATTAGGCAGACAGGCAAACGGCTGAATACAGACGATATTGGGAGTGCCGCTTGTCAGCAGTTCCACCATTTCACCGGCCAAGAACCAGCCTTCGCCGTATTGATTGCCGAGTGACAAAAACGGCTTTGTCATTTCGGCAATGTCATATATTGATGCCGGAGCCTCAAAACGGCGGCTTTTCTTAAGCGCGTTGATGGCCGGCTTGCGCAGTGCTTCCACCATGATAATCCCCGCGGCCGACAGCACGGCAGAGGACCGCTTGGCACCGAGAAATTCTGCCTTGTACTGCGAGCCGAACACGCTGTAATTGAAGAAATCCATCATATCGGGGACAACCGCTTCGGCGCCCTCTTTCTCCAGCAAATCAACAAGATGGTTGTTGGCCAGCGGCATATATTTGACCAGTATCTCGCCAACTACTCCCACGCGGGGTTTCCGTACCCTCTCGTCTATCGGGAAAGTGTCAAATGCTTCAACAATACCTTTGCATACATCTTTGTAACGGTATTTGCTCTTTGGGTTTATCAGCGAATCAATGCAGATGTCCCTCCACTTTCGGTGCAGGGCATTGGCCGAGCCGGGCTCAATTTCGTATGGGCGCACGCGGTAGAGGCATCGCATAAGCAGGTCACCGTAGACAATGGCGTGCACCGCGTCCATCAGCAGGCCGGCCGACCACGAAAAGCCCTCGTTCTTTTCCATGCCGTTTGCGTTGAGCGAAATGACTGGAATGTGAGAGAGTCCGGCCTTGTCCAGTGCGCGGCGGATAAAGGCAACATAGTTGCTGGCGCGGCAGCATCCGCCGGTCTGGGTCATGGCGATGGCCAGTCGGTCGGTGTCGTATCTGCCCGATAGCACCGCCTCCATTATCTGACCGACAACTGTAATTGACGGATAGCAGGCATCGTTATTGACATATTTGAGGCCGGTGTCGATGGCCGTGCGGTTGTCGTTATCCAAAATGACCACATTGTATCCGTGCTTTTTGAAAACCGGTCCCAATATGTCAAAGTGAATGGGGCTCATCTGAGGGGCGAGTATGGTATACCCCTCCGCCTGCATTTTGGCGGTAAATTCAGCGTGACGGTAATCAACCGGCTTGGGGGTCGGTTTGATGTTTTTCTTGCGTCTCATTCTGATGGCGGCTATCAAACTGCGTATGCGGATTCTGACCGCGCCGAGATTGTTGACTTCATCAATCTTCAGCAGTGTATACAGTTTGTTGCTCTGCTCCAGAATTTCGCCCACCTGGTCGGTGGTCACCGCGTCCAGTCCGCAGCCGAAGGAATTGAGTTGGATGAGTTCCAAGTCCTCCCTTTTGCTGATAAATTCAGCGGCCGAATAGAGGCGCGAATGGTAAACCCACTGGTCAACCACGCGCAGTGTGCGGCCGGTATCACGGCCGACCGGCAGACTGTCCTCGCTAAAGACGGTCAAACCGTACGACGAAATCAGTTCGGGTATGCCGTGGTTGATTTCGGGGTCTATGTGGTAGGGCCGGCCGGCCAGCACAATGCCGCGGTGGCCGTCTTGCTCCATCTCGGCCAACAGGCGCGCGCCCTCCTCGCGGATGTCGGCCTTTGCCTTGAGTTGTTCGCTCCACGCAAGGTGCGCCGCCCGCCTGGCCGCCGACTCGGATATACCCCACTCATCTTTGCAGAGGCGTACAAGCCGGTCTGCGGCGATTTTTTCACTCGTAAAGGCGATAAACGGTCTGATGTATTTCACCTCGCCGTCGGCCACCGCCTCGACATTGTTTTTGAGATTTTCGGGATAGGAAACCACAATGGGGCAATTGAAGTGATTTGGCGCATTTTCGGTCTCTTGATGTTCATAGAACACGCAGGGGTGGAAAACCGTCTTTATGCCGTGATTGACCAGCCACTGCACATGGCCGTGCGCCAATTTTGCCGGATAGCACTCCGACTCTGACGGAATTGACTCCATGCCCAGCTCATAAATTTTGCGGCTCGAAAATGGGGACAGAACCGTTCTAAAGCCCAATTCCCTAAAAAATACCGCCCAGAATGGGTAGTTCTCGTACATATTCAGTACGCGCGGTATACCGATTACGCCCATCGGCGCGTCAGCCTCGGCAAGCGGCTCATAGTCAAACAGTCGCTTGCGCTTATATTCAAACATATTCGGTGCCTTTTGATGGGACGAAGCGCCGCCGAGCCCCTTTTCACAACGGTTGCCGGTCACATGGGCGCGGCCGCCGGGGAACTTGTTGACCGTCAGCATACAGTTGTTGGAGCAGCCGCCGCACCGACGGCTGGTGGAGGTGTATGTAAGCGACACAATGTCATCAATCGGCAGCATTGAAGTGGGCTGTCCCTTGTAGTCGGAGCGGGCGATAAGCGCCGCGCCGAAGGCTCCCATCAGACCCGAAATATCGGGGCAGGTCACCTCGGCCCCTGCAATTTTTTCAAAGGCGCGCAGAACCGCCTTGTTGTAAAAGGTTCCGCCCTGAACGACAATGTGTGCGCCCAAATCCTTGGCACTGGCCAGTTTGATGACCTTGAACAGCGCGTTTTTGATGACCGAGTAGGCCAGTCCCGCCGAAATATCCGAAACAGCGGCGCCCTCTTTTTGTGCCTGCTTGACATTGGAGTTCATGAACACTGTACAGCGCGTGCCGAGGTCAACCGGATTTTTGGCAAAGAGCGCCTCGTTGGCAAATGTCTCGGCCGTGTGCCCGAGCGAATTGGCAAAATTCTCGATAAACGAGCCGCAGCCGGATGAGCAGGCCTCGTTGAGCATTATCGAATCGACGGCGCCGTTTTTCAGTTTGATGCACTTCATGTCCTGACCGCCGATATCGAGCACGCAGTCCACCTGACTGTCGAAAAATGATGCGGCGGTGCAGTGCGCGATGGTTTCAACCTCGCCCTCGTCCAGCGAAAAGGCCGATTTCAGCAGTTCCTCGCCGTATCCGGTGGAACACGATCTGACAATTTTCGCCCTCTCGGGTAAATTTTTTTGCAACTCGCGCATAGCGGTTTTCGCCGTTTCGATGGGGTTGCCCTGATTGTTGGCATAGTACGAGAAAAGCAGTTGTCCGTCACTGCCGATGAGCGCCATTTTGGTGGTTGTGGAGCCGGCATCAATACCGAGGAAGCAGTCGCCCTCGTAATCGGACAAATTCTGCTTTGCGACCACCGCCTTCTCGTGGCGTGCGCAAAACATTTCATAGTCGTCCTCGCTCTCAAAGAGCGGCTCCAGACGCGGCATCTCAAATGTGACGGCTACTCCTTGCTTTAGGCGGGCGGTAAGGTCGCACACCGACACCTCATCGGCGTCCCCTGCCTCGAGAGCCGCTCCCATTGCGGCAAACAGATGGGAGTTCTCGGGGTCAACAATGTTTTCGGGCGTCAGTTTGAGTGTGCGGATAAACGCCTTTTTGAGTTCAGGCATAAAGTGGAGCGGCCCGCCCAAAAAGGCCACGCACCCGCGAATGGGCTTACCGCAGGCGAGACCGGATATGGTCTGATTGACAACCGCCTGAAAAATCGACGCCGCAAGGTCGGATTTGGTCGCGCCCTCGTTTATCAGCGGCTGGATATCGGTCTTTGCAAATACGCCGCAGCGTGCCGCGATGGGATATATCTCTTTGTAGTTTTCAGCCTCGCGGTTAAGCCCGCCGGCGTCGGTCTGAAGCAGAGCCGCCATCTGGTCGATAAACGAGCCGGTGCCGCCGGCGCAAACGCCGTTCATGCGCTCCTCCAGCCCGCCGGTAAAATATATAATTTTTGCGTCCTCGCCGCCCAGTTCAATGGCAACATCGGTCTGCGGTGCCACCGTCTTGAGGGCGGAAGCAACGGCGACCACCTCCTGCACAAAGCCAATGCCGAGCGCTTTGCCCAGATTGATTGAGCCGGAGCCGGTTATCCTGATTTTCAGCCGGCACTCACCGAGCGTGCTGACGGCGTCATCCATCAGTTCGGCCAGTGTGCCCTGAGTGTTGGCCTGATGGCGACGGTACTTTCCGTAAATAATTTCGTTGTTATCATCAAGTATAACCAGTTTAACGGTGGTCGATCCGATGTCAATGCCTGCGCGATATGTTTTCATATTCCCTTGTCCTCCCACTGCGGTGTATAAATCTAACTGAATATCGGCCCTGTCACACTGCAGAACAGATAGGTAAACGGCAAAACAAACATCAGGCTGTCAAATCGGTCCAGTACGCCGCCGTGACCGGGGAACAGCCTGCCGTAATCCTTGATGCCGGCAATTCGCTTGACAGCCGACATCGACAAATCGCCCAACTGCCCAATTACAGAGGCGATGGCCAGATAGACCGCCAGCCGCCCGTAATTGACCGAAACGACGCCCGCTTTGTCCAGCGCAAATCCCACTGCGAGAAATACCGCGACCGAGCAAACCACTCCGCCGATACTGCCTTCAACCGTCTTGTTGGGGCTGATGACCGGCGCCAGTTTGTGCCTGCCGCACCCCTTGCCGACAAAGTAGGCGGCGATATCGTCTACATTGCAGATGACGACTGCCAGCGTCAGGGTGAAAAATCCGAACTTTTCACTGCGAATTGCCGTCATCGTTTTGTAAAAGCAAATGATAAACAGTGCAATCAGCGCCGACAGCGCCGGATGAATCGAATGTATCTGTTTGTTTTTCGCCATCAGGCAGGTGAAAAGCACAACGGCGGCCGCAAACAAAACAGCCGTAATATATTCATAATACGGTACGGCGATGTACGGCAGTACCGCCGCCGCAACGCAACTGACAGCGAACAGCGCCCGATTGTCCTTCGCGCCGGTGGCACGGTATATCTCGAAAACGGCCGCGACGCACAGTAAAGCAACAACCGTGTTCAAAAACCACTCAAAGCCCGACAGCATCAGCACAGTGCATATTGCTACGAACAGTCCCACGCCGGTAATAATCCTTGTTTTCATATCATTTCACCGTCTCTTTCGGTTTTTCTCTTTTTTTCGCATGAGCATGTAAAAAACGCCCGACAAAATCATTATAACTATCTGCAATCCGGCCGAAATTATAAACGCGGGAGAAGTTACATCGTGCGCGCTCATTCCCATAACGGTAAAGGTGACTATCATCGGTAAAAAGCCGAGCACGGTACTAAAAACATATTTGCCGTATGAGATGCCGACGGCGCCGAAGTAGGCGCTGACAATATCGCTGGGCAAAATACCGGTAAGGCGTACTATAAACGACATAAAGAAACTGTTTTTGCCCTGCGCCTCTTTGAGCATAGTCAGTTTTGGGTGCTTCTCCACCAGTTTCTCAACATATTTAGCGCCCGCTCTTTTTCCGATTATATACGGAACAGAGGTCATCACAACCGTGCCGAGTATGTTCACACATATGGCAATCGGCGCAGAAAAAACCATGCCGCATGCCGCATAAAGAATACCGCAGTAAATAAAAACGCATAAACTTTTTGCGGCGAATATGAGCATCATAAACATTACCGCGGCCACCTGATTTTGCGGTGTGAACTGGATGATTTTCTCGGCGGTAATTTGCTTGCGGTAAATAAAGCAGACGGCCAATAAAACACATACAAGCACCGTAAAAATAACGGCCGCTGCCACTTTTAAAGTTTTTCTGATGTAACCGCCGGTCTTACTTTCAATCACATTTACTCCTCTTAACCGTTGTATTTATTCTTATACAGAATAAATACAATCTATTTGATTATAAGATTATAAATTAAAAAGTGCAACTAAATATCTATTTTATTTGAATAATTATTGAACAAAAAAAGGATATCGGCCGTCTGCCCTCCCCTTTTTTGTGTGATTTTTATAATAATATTATGGACTCTGCCGCCATTTAATGCCGCCTGTCGGCTCGGCCGTACAAAGGTATTTTTCCTTGCTTTTGAGCTAAAAATTATTATCGGTTCCCCTTACTCCTGATTCTTGCCGTCCTTCTTCGCCCTTTCAATAGCGCGAACATTTCTTATGTTATACAGCACGGCCGACATCAGCATCGACACCGTACAAAGGCATATCATTATGTTAGATACAATTGCCGGTATATCGGCCCATACAAGGTGGATAACCATGACTGAATAGAGCAGCACGGTGTTTAGTTTTCCGTGCCACACGGCGCCCATTACCTCGTCGGTTTTTTTGATAGTTATCAGGCCGAACACAGCCGCGAGCACCTCTTTGACGGTCAGGATGACCAGCGCCACTATCATATTCGGAAACCGCGTCATCAGGCAAAACAGCACGGCTATCTGCGTCAGTTTATCAGCGATGGGGTCAAACACTTTGCCGAAATCGCTGACCATGCCGAACTTGCGGGCAATGATGCCGTCGACAACATCGGTCACTCCCGACGCGACAATCACAGCGGTTGCCGACAGATACTTCTTTTTGAAGCAATAGAGCCACGCAAAGACCGGTATCAGACAAATACGGATAAACGAAAGTATGTTAGGGACGGTGATTATCCGTTTTTGATATTTTCCGACAGTCGCGTTTGTCATTTATCATCCCCACCTATACTGTAATTTAGAGTAATTATACGGTGCAAACTGCAACTAAACTTCAATTCAACATCAACAATTGTTGAAAAAATGGGATACCGACTCAAAAAAGTCGATACCGCTCATTAAATCCATCTTATTTTGTATGCAGTATTACCGTAAAGCGGCAGCCGCCGCCCGATATGTTTTCGACCGATATCTCGCCGCCTGACACCGACAAAATCTTCTTGACCAGTGCCAAACCGAGGCCGTTGCCCTCCTCTTTATGAGAACTGTCGGCCTGATAAAACTTATCAAAAATATGCCTTTTTGCCTCCTCCGAGATGCCGGGGCCGCTGTCCTCAACAGTAAATGTCACCCGCCCGCTCTGCTCATTCAGTCTAATACGGACCATCCCACATTCGGGATTGAACTTGATGGCATTGCCGATAAGGTTGTCCCACACATGATGCATCATCTGCTCATTGCCGGTATACTCGACTCTGTCCATTTCCACATCAAACTCTATCTCTTTTTTCGACCACGCAGGCTCAAGCGCGACTATCGACTGGCGTATCTGTTCATCCAGCCGATATTTGACCTGATTGACCGGAATGGACTGATTTTCAATTTTTGAGAGCAGCAGTATACTGCCCAACAGTGTGGACAGCCGCCGGGTGTTAAAGAGTATCTTGTCCACATATTGCCTTTGCTCGCCGCTTAAATTATCATTATCCTGTAATAGTGTGGAGTACCCCTCAATGGCGTTGATGGGCGTTTTGAACTCGTGTGAAACATTGGATACGAAGTCGCTTTGCAGTATTTCGGTTTTGCTCAGTTCGTTGGCCATCAAATTGAAACCCGAATAGATTTCTTTAATTTCTTTTGATGACGATTTGGTCTCCAGGCGGACTGAAAAATCGCCGTCCGCGACCTGCTCCATCGCCTTCGTAAGTTTCTTTATCGGGTCAAAAAACCATTTCGACATAAATCCGGTGACCAAAATGCCGATTAAAAGGCTGGTTCCGATTATTTCCGGCAAAACCGGCGCCTTGATATGAAAAATATTATTCAAAACTGCCGACAGTCCGTATGAAATGACAACACATGCAAGAATTTCAGCCGAAACCATGAAAACCATTCTGACCCTCAGGCTGAATTTATTATTCCGCTGATTTCGGATTGTTTCAAATGTTTCTCTGGTTTTCATTGCTTGACCACCTTATAACCCACACCGCGCATGGTAACTATTTTGAAGTCGCTGTTATCCCTGAATCGCTCCCTGAGCCGGCCGATATGAACATCTACGGTGTGCGGGTCGCTGTCATTGCCGTAGCCCCAAATTTCATCCATAAGTTGCTGGCGGGTAAAAATTCTGCCCGGATAAGACGCCATCTTATACAGCAGCATAAACTCCTTTTGCGGCAAAACGACCGACTCGTTTTCGGTGGTGACGGTCAGCGAGTCGCACTCCAAAACGGTGTTTCCGATGACCTGTCTGCGCTCGTTTATCATCTGTGCGCGGCGCAGCAGGGCGCCCACTCGCAGTACCATTTCATTGACATTGACCGGCTTTATCATGTAATCGTCGGTGCCCGACAGAAAGCCCATGCGCATATCGTCAAACGCATCCTTGGCCGTTATCATCATGACCGGTGTGCTGTTGCCGCTCTCGCGCAGTTCTCTTACAAACCGGTACCCGTCCATGACCGGCATCATAATATCGGAAATAATGAGGTCGTAGTAATCGTTATCCATGGCTTCGAGCGCCTCTTGGCCGTTTGAAACACCTTTGACGGTGTAGCCGTTTTTCATAAGCACATGGGAAAACAGTTGGCGCAGTTCTCTGTCGTCCTCGGCAATCAAAATTTTGAGCATATAAAAATCCTCCTAAACGGTTGTTCACAGGTATCAGACATTCTTTTTAACCCGTTTTTCAAATTTGCTGCGCATTTCTCTCAGATGTTCAGACAGCGGACGGTCGGTATGAAGCGGACGGAAAAAGTGGTATTTCTGTGCCGTCGCTTCGTAGTGGCGGCGAATGTCGGCCTTCAGGGTTTCGTACTTGACCACCACATCATTTTCCTCGGCAAAGGTTTTCAGTTTTGCGACCAGTTGCACCGAATGAGCCACATCTATCAAAAAGACGCCGAAGAACAGCCCGATAACAAATGAAAAGGCGAGGTTTTGCGACAGCCAGCGTATGGCGCTCAAAATATTCGGGTGAATTAAAAAGTAATAGAGTGCGCCGAGCGCCGCCCATATCAGCGAAAACTTGGGGCAGATTATACCCTGAACATTTCCCCATTCGTTGGTGTAGTCCCACAGCCTGACCTTGATGACTTTGAGCGCCAGTATGCCGGCGATGTACTCAATGGCGGTCATGCACACCGCCATGGCGGCAAAAAGCACCACCTTGTTCCAAAACCGGCTGTCGATAATGCTGTGCTTTTCAAGCGAGGCGATAAGATACATCAGGCACAGGCCGAAGCCGTAAAGCGGCAAATACGGGCCGGTGCAAAAGCCGGGGTTAATCCACCTGCGCTCGGGATTGGCAGAGGAGATAAAGCGGCGATAGAGCACCTCCAGCACCCAGCCCGAAACCGAGCCGACAAAAAAGAGAAAGGCTAATTCCAAAACTACATTCATTTTTTCTCACAACCTATTTCTGCTCAGAAAACTCCATGTTGGCGTAGATTTTTTCCATTCTTTCGTTTGGGAAGCGTCTGTCTATAAACTCTCCAAACGAACTTGTCGGCGCAATGCCCTCAACCCGCTGTGACCACCTGAATGTGGACACGCACGACATAAACGCATTGAACGCAAAGAATACCACCAGCACCCAAGTGGCTATTTTACCGACATTGTTCGGGATTTTCAGTATCAGTTTGGCCATCCTCGGGTAGATGTTTTTTATCCACAGCACGCCGAGCAATCCCCAAAAGACCGAATAAAGCAGGCAGATGCGCCCGTTTATGTTAAACGGCAGATGGCTGTAATCCCACGAGCGCGACCCGAATATAATTTCCTGCCCCAGGGAGCATAAGTATTCTACAACACTGCCGACGGCCATGCCGCCAAAAAAGGATATCCACGCGCTTCTGTTCCTAAACTTGTAAAGGCAGGCGGTCAGCGCCACCGCACCGACGCCGTAGAGCAAATTGAACGGGCCGTACACCATACCCTGACGGCTTTCTATGTATCCGTTGGTAATGAGACACCACAGCATCTCAATGACAACGCCGGCAAAACTGCCAACAAAGCAAATGAGCAGTATTTTATACAAATTCAGTCCCTTGGCGAAGTGCTGTGACCGGTTTTCGTCGTAATCAATAGAGGCGTTGGCCGGCGCTGTCGCAATAAATCTGCGTTTCTTTCTCTGCTTGCAGATATCGTTCCAGCGGGCATTCAGTTCATCGCTCACAGCGTATGTCTGCGACAGCGTTTTGGTCAAGTTGGAGGTGGCTCGCTTGAGCGAACCGGACATCCGCTCCACTTCCGCCTCGTCAAAATCGGGCTGCAGCATTTCACTGTAAAACCCGGTCATTTCCGCCCGAGTGGCACTGACCACCTCAGACAGACGCAGACTCTCCTTTTCAATTTCCGACATTTCCTCTGCCGTTATCGGACGCTCCTCGTCCGCCTTGATTTTAACCGACTTCAATTTCATTTTCTCTCCTCCTCAAGATGCTCGAAGCAGTTTTCTGTGTCAAATCACCCACCGCTAATTTATGAAAAAGCATAACATTCTATTATTATTCTACATTCTACACGCCCATTGTCAACCCATCGTCAATTCAAGTTCAACGATTGTTGATTTTCCGTTGAATATGGGTTGAAATATTTGCTGTAAAATGATAAAATGATAAAACGGGTTTAAAAAAAGGAATGGTGCGTATGGTTAAGAAACTCGAAACAAAAACAATTATCAAAATACTGGCGGCAGTATTTGCGCTCTATTTGTGTATTCACTACTGGCCCAATATTTCGTGGCTCATCGCCTCGGTATTTTCGGCTGCGTCTCCCCTGCTTGCAGGCTGCTGTATCGCCTACACTCTCAACATACTTATGAGTTTCTACGAGCGTCACTTTTTTCCAAATTCGGCAAAAAAGTTTGTCATCAAGGCGCGCAGACCGTCCAGCCTCTTGCTGGCGATAGTCACCCTGCTCGCCGTCATCGCACTCATAGCCGCTCTCATTGTGCCGCAACTTATCTCCTGCGTCAAACTGCTGGTAACGGAAGTGCCGGGTGCCATCAGTTTTCTGCTCAAGAAACTCGAAGAAGCGGGCATTTTGTCAGACGATGTCTTTAACCAACTTACGGCCGTCGACTGGCAATCCAAAATCGGGCAAATCGCCAACACGCTGCTGTCGGGTATCAGCAATGTAATGGACATCATCGTCTCGACGGTGTCGACTGTGATATCGGGCATCACCACCGCGTTTTTGGCAATCATCTTTTCCATCTATCTGCTGGTCGGCAAAGATAAACTCGGCCGCCAGTGCAGGTTGCTTATGAAGCGCTATATCCCCCAGAAGGGATGTGCCAAAATCGAGCATCTGTTAACCGAACTCGACGACTGTTTTCACCGCTTTATCGTCGGTCAGTGCGCCGAGGCTGTCATTCTGGGCAGTCTGTGCGCACTGGGTATGATTGTCCTGCGTCTGCCCTACGCGCCGATGATTGGCGCCGTAATCGCATTTACCGCACTGATACCCATTGTGGGAGCCTTTATCGGCGGTGCGGTCGGTGCCTTCCTGATACTCATGGAGTCGCCCGTTCAGGCGTTGATTTTTGTAATTTTTCTCATCATACTGCAACAGGTCGAGGGCAATGTTATTTACCCTAAGGTGGTAGGCTCGTCCATCGGACTTCCCGGTGTTTGGGTGCTGGCGGCCGTTACCATCGGCGGCGGTGTGCTGGGCATTCTCGGCATGTTGCTGGCCGTGCCCTGCGCCGCGTGCATCTACCGGCTTCTGCGTGAGAATGTCAAGCGGCCGCCCGCCGACAAGGCCGGCGCCAAATCAGAGCCGCAAGCCTGATGGCTGAACGGCATTTGAGATGTAAAAACAGCGGCAGTGATTGCCGCTGTTTTTTTGTGCTTTGTATGAAAATTTACATCATTTTAATGTATATCTTTCTTAGTGTATTTCAGATAAGAGGTAATTACTCCACCGATTCCTATAACTGCACCGATAGCAACTAAAGTTAAATCCAAACTGCCGTTAGATACAATATCGGCCCCCTCGCAATATCCAAAGGGCGTTATGTACTTGAGAAACTCGGCTACATCGGCAATGTTTGCAATCAGATTGAGAAAATACATCATTGCGGCAATGCCCAGTCCCACACCTGCGCTGCCTTTGCGAAGAAAAGCCGAAATACCGAAGCAAATTCCCGCCAGTTCTAACTGGAGCAGATAATAGGCGAGATGCAACAGACTTATTTCTTTTAAGGGTATTTCCTCACCGATAGCGGCTATTGAGCCAACAGCAAGCGCATAAATAATAATATTCATAGCGGTGATTTGGATTAACACAGCAATCAACTTTTCGGTAACAACCCTTTTGCGGCTGACAGGATGAGTCAGCAGAAATTCCGCTGTTTTGTCCTTTTCTTCTTTACTGAGGATACCTACTGCACAAAGAGCCGCAAAGAACGCACCGCCAAGCCCCAAAACATTGCCGCACTCAACGGCGGAAAATCCGATTAAGAAAAAGAATAACCGGATAATAAAGTATATTAGCAGTGCCGCTGCTGTCGCTGCCTGCGCAGCACTGTTTATCCTATTCACACCGCCCGGACAGGCTTTTGCGAATACGGTTAAGGGGTGGTTTGCACCGAAAACGATAGTATATGACATAGAGGGCGAAACGGAGTCTAAAACGGTAAAGCCCGCAGTAACCGAAAAAAATGACGAGGCGCCCGGATATGTAATATACTTTAGCGACGAGTTTACGGGTGAACGGGCAAACGGCGTACAAACAATTTATTATAACTTCGACCGCGAGAGTTATATGCAGATACGCCACGAAACAAAAGACTGTAAATCCCAGCTTGAGGCTGAAGCGGCTAAGCAAAGTTATAAGGAACGCCGCCCATTTTGTTGATAGCGGCAAGCACTCCCGCCTCTCCGGTGAGCCCCTTAAACATATCGCCGTGGATTACATACAGGCTGAAAAAGACACACTGCGTAAATCTGCGTACCGTGATCAGATTTACGCACCCAAAGGGCGCAACGTGTGTCGTTCTCGATGCTATTTATTTTTAAGTATTATAGCACAGAAATTTTAAAAAATCAAACTTTTTTCACTTTGAACTGGCTTGGTATTGTGTCACTTATATGTGACTCGCACATTACTCAAGCCATTCTGTCAAGTCACCTTCCGCTCGTTTGAGTGCGGTAATCTGTCGGACTCGCACCGACGGCTTTTTTGAAGGCGGTCGGGAAATAGCCGATATTTGAAAAGCCGCACATCTGCGCAACTGTGCCTATGGGCAAATCGCTGGTGCTTAACAGTTTCTTTGCCTGACTGATGCGCAGTTCGGCAATGTATTTTTTAACCGACTTGCCCATATACTGCCGAAACAGATGACTCACGGTAGATTCCGAGCAAACGCAGGCATGTGCGATATCCCAAATGGTAATGTCGTTCATAAAGTTATGCTGTACATAGGCTAACAGCGAATTAAACACCGCATTTTTTGTTTCTGTTTCGGGAATGCCCGTGAGCAGTATTTGCAGTAAACTCAGCATATAGCACAGTGGCTTTATCAAGGTGTTTAAGGCTTCCGTATCCTCTGTTTGATGTTTAAGAGTAGTTTCGTATATGTGCAGTAACTCGGATTTATTAAGAAAAAACTCCTGCGACAGACGGTTTATCCGCTCTGTCGCTTTATTTTTGCTGATGCCGTATCCGCTTACACTCACAAAGGTCTTTTCATTTACAAAGAAAACATATTCTTCCATTCCCGCATGGCACATGCCGAACAGACAGTCCGGCCCGTATTGTTTGAAAACCTTTTGCTGAGACTGTATACATTTATCCCACGCATTTCTGTCGGTTTTGACAAGGGAACAAAACGGATGCCTATGAATATTGTGCTCTAAAAGTCCGCTGATACCCTTGCCGTGCACGGTTACAAATAATCCGCTGTTATTCAAATAGGCAATATATTGATTTATATCATAAATCAGTTTATCTTTCATACCGTCACCCGCTGTTATTATACATGAAATTTGCAGGTTTGTAAATATTATTTGCAAGAAAATAAATGTAATTTGACAATAAACACCGTAAAATGAAACCGAGGTGGTTGAATATGATTAAAAAGACTGAATTACACACAGATGTTTTGGTTTTGGGCAGTGGGCCTTCAGGATTTGCAGCAGCATACAGCGCCGCAAAAAACGGTGCAAAGGTAACCTTGGTTGAACAATGCGGCGATATCGGCGGTATTTCAACCTCCGGACTTATGAGCCACTGGACAGGCTCATGCGGCAGTCCGTTGTATCACGAAATACTTCGCCGCTCTGCAGAGAAAAATGAATTTGAAGCGGATAATCCCACCATCATAGACCCCGAAAAACTGAAAACCTTATATCTTGAGATGCTGGATGAAGCAGGTGTCCACATTCTGCTTTACACATTTGCTTATGATGCTATTTGTGACGGAGATAGAGTGCTTGGCGCTACTGTTATAAACAAATCGGGTATGACCGATATTTATGCCCAAGTCACCATTGATGCTACCGGTGACGGTGATATTGCCGCACGCGCCGGTGCGGAGTTTATTTTGGGCCGTGAAAGCGACAACAAAATGCAGCCCGCAACCCTTATGTTTAAGGTGGGCGGAGTTGACTGTGACCGCGCGGCTTTTCTTCCCTCCTTTGAATCAACATATCAAACCGAGAAGGGCGAACTTCAGGCCCTTGCCAAACAGCATATACCTTATCCCGCAGGCCACATATTAACCTACAAAACGACCTTGCCGGGGGTGGTTACCTGCAATATGACCAATGCAGTGGGAATCGACGGCACGAATGCCGACCATTTGACAAAAGCAACCATCACCTGCCGCCGGCAAATAGATGATATTATTAAATATCTGAGAGAATTTGTCCCCGGTTATGAAAACTGCTATATCATCAGTTCCGCATCGCTCATCGGCGTGAGGGAAACCCGCCACTTCAAGGGGAAATATACCCTTAATGAGCAGGATATATTAGAGGCAAAAGTATTCCCAGATTATGTTGTCAAAGACGCCTATTTCAATTTTGATGTGCATAATATCACCGGCGCGGGGCTTGATGAAACCGGAGTTCAGCACGCTTTCAAGCAGCCCGAGGGCTATACCGTCCCGTACCGTTGCCTGTTGCCCGAAGTCAAAGAAAATCTCTTGCTCTGCGGAAGAAACATTTCCGGCACGCATATAGCACACTCCAATTTCCGTGCGATGCCTATTTGTGTAGGCATCGGTGAAGCGGCCGGTGTTGCGGCGGCTCTGGCCGTAAAGCAAGACCGCCGACTGGCTGATGTTGATTCAGGAGAAATACGGGAAATAATAGGTATATAACCAATATAATCCGATATAAAACAAAAGGAACGCCTAGGCGTTCCTTTTGCTTTATCTGAGCAAGACCGTCGGTATATTTTCCTCAATCGGCAATTACCCTTGTCCCTGCCGGAATTTTTATTATTTCAGATTTGTCCTTTTCAACCCACACATCGGTTGCGGTCGGATTATAGAAAACTTTCTCATCGGCAGAGATTTTAAGCATTTTCTGTGCTGAAATATAGTCGAATATTTCCGCATTAGTAGCGTACCATATCTTATCATTATTTGCTAACAGTTTAAGCAGTTCTTCGGTCTCGTTCCAGTCGTCTTCATTTATCAATTCGTGACTGTGGCCCCAAATGTAAAAAAGAGGCTTAGTCCACTGACTGTCAATATCCCGCAAAAACCTTTCTGCAAGCGGCATGGCCCTTTTAAAGTGACAGGTAGGATGCCACTCCAAAAAGTCCTCGGGCAAATCAAAATCATTTGTTGCGTTTACGGTTCTTGAGTATTCAATTCCGCAGGCATTCATCACCGAAATGACATTTCTGCTGTAAGAACCGCTGGGGTATGACATACCCGTTACCGGATAGCCGGCTATTTCTTCCAGAATTTGTCTGTCGCGCATAATTTCGGCAACGAGCGAAGCGTTGGGCATTCTTGACGGCCAGCCGTGCGAAAGGGTATGGCAGGCAATTTCATGATTTTGATAAATTCCACGAACGGTTTTTAATTCATCGGCCGTTTTACCTATATAGTTCTTTCCGTTCAGGTGAAATGTTGCTTTAAGACTGTACTTATCAAAAAGCGATATAAGCCTGACATCATTTTGCGAGCCGTCGTCAAAGCTGAAGGTCACTATACGCTTTAACCCGCCCGGATAGACATGGTATTGAATCATGGTTTTAAACTCCTTTACAAATTGAAAAGCAGTATTGCCGTTACACCTAAAGCAAAAGCGGCAATTTGGCTTTTGCTTATTCTTTCTCTGAGTATTATTACAGATACCGCCAAAGATGCAAGTATAACCCCGACATTGACAATCGGGAATACAACGGCGCTCGGAAGCAGTCCTGCAAGCAGTGTGTTTGCCGTGTTGGCCACAGCCATCGAGACTGCGACAATGAATATGTAAAATGCAAGAGACCGATTGATGCAAATTCTTGATTCGGTGTGTTTACGCTGTGTAAATGAAGCCGCCAATGACAAAAGCGCCGCCAACACAAAAGCGAGAAACAAAAACATTCCCGTCTCACTGCGTGCGTCGGTCTTTTGCTGCAGTTTTTGCACAACTCCCAGCCCGCCCGATGAGAGCATTGCTACAATAAGCGAAATCGGCAACCCATGCATTTTTTTGGAATTATCATCCTTTTTAACCGATGTAAGAATAATTGTACAAATGCAAAGCAATATACTGATTATTTTAAATGCATTAACCCGCTCGTGCCACACGGCGGTTCCGAAAACTGTCGGGATAATAAATCCAAACGAATAAACCATGGCGCAGACCGATACAGGCGTCTTTGTAAGCGCTATAGTATAAGTCCATTGCGAAGATACCGTAAAAATACCGTAAGCCACCGCTAAAAGCACAGCCGTTACCGATGGGAGGCCGATGCTTTTAAAGTTTAAAACAAATATCATTACCGCCGCCGCGGCAAATAAAACGGTTTGTGTCATATAAAAGCCGTATTTACTGCCGTTTAACACACCGAGTTTTTTTGAAAAAACCGCCCTTGCGGTCGAGCAGACGATAGATGCGCTCAAGAGAAAAAGTGTAACACCGTTCATCACACATTACCCTTAATTATTTCAGCAAGTTTGGGGCTTAAAATTTTTCTTGTATCATCGTCGACAAGGCTGAAACGGTTGCCGTCGTTGGGTGTACTCAAATAATTCCACACGCAGTAGGGTATGCCGTTCTGTTTTAAAAATGATATAACATCCCCCATCCAGTTTTCGCGCCATTCCATTTTGCAGTGGCGTATAGTTCCGAACTCACCGCACCAAAGTATCTTGTCGGGGTTTTGTTTCATAAAATCGGTTGCGGGTTTTAGGCTGTCAAAGATGTACTTTTTGTCCATTACAGTATAATTCTCAAAGGCATCTTCCTTGCCGTTAACCACTTTTTCATAATCGCGGTACATTTCTATATCGCCGGGATAGGGCATCTTTCTGTTATAATAAAGGGTGGGCGCCTGCAAGACACCCTGCTGATGCGTAAAACTGAAAGGATCATAGGTATGAAAGGTGTAAATAACATTTTCATCATCGAAAACCTTTAATTTATTAAGAGTATTTACCGAATTCCAACATGTGCTGCCAATTATTATTCTGCGCGTTTTATTCTTCCGTCTGAGTGCGGTTACGGTTTTTTCTGCAAGCCTGTTCCACTTATCGGGGTCAACATCTCTCACCTCGTTAAGCAATTCAAAGGCAACCGACTTGCGCTGTGAAAAATAATCTTCAAACTTCTCCCAAAGCGCAATAAATCTGTTTTGGAGTGCATCGTCGTCAAGCAACTGCACTTTTTCCTCAATATCGCAGTAATTGCCCACAGCCTTGTGCAGATTAAGCACAACATTGAGGCCGTATTTCTCGCACCAATCAACGAAATTGTTGATGAGGGCAAGTATTTCCTCGCGGTATACTCCCGGCTTTTCCTCAACAACTATCTGGTCGAAACCCAGCCTTATATGATCCATACCGAGTTCTTTTATGTAAGCAATATCACTCTCGGTAATATAGGTTCTGAAATGCTCAAAATCACCTGTGGTTAAATTGAGTCTCCTGTCCATCGGCAGGCAGTTAAACCGTTTATAATTCGTAAGCCAGCCGCCTATGCCCATTCCGTGTTCAAATCCTGTAAATTTTTTCATATAATCACACCCCTTTTAATTAGGATTATACGCGATTATTAAATGCAATGCTATAATATAATATAGATATATTTGCACAAAAGATAGATTTGTGATATAATTTATGCGGGGTGAAGAATATGGAGTATCAAATCAGTATAACGCAGGACGGAGTCATCAGTTATCCCATGCACAAGCATACATTTTGCGAGATAATGCTTTATTTAGAAGGAAACGGATATTTAAGAACAGAAAACGGTAACATGCCCTTTGAGAGCGGAACGGCAATTATTGTCCCCCAAAATATAATGCACGGTTCGGTATCGGAAAAGGGCTTCAAAAATATTTCGGTAGGCGGAGATTTTAAAAACCTACTGCTTTTTGACCGTCCCGTTTCAATAAAAACCGCTCAGGACAGCAGAATACTCGGCAAACTGATATACGATAATAAATTTTCCGACGGCTCATACTTAAACTCGCTTATAAACTGTTATATCACCTCCTTACTGCAAACCTTTAAGGCATCATCACAGACCGATATGGCAATTGACAGAATAATAAAGGAAATATCAACAAATGCTTTAAATACTGACTTCAGTGTTACATCGGCGCTTAATCTATCAGGATATGCCGAGGATTATATTCGAGCCAAATTCAAGGCGGCGACCGGAAAAACTCCTGCCCGATTTGTCAACTCAATCCGTATCGAGCACGCGTGCAAACTCATTGATATTTACGGCGAAGAAATATCGGTCAGCAAACTGTCCGAGGAATGCGGATTTTCAAATCCGGCATATTTTTCCCGCGTTTTCAAAAGCGTTACAAAAATGAGTCCCAGACAGTACATAAAAGTTAAAACAGATAAAAACTATATCAATTAAAAAGTGCAAAAAAAACAAAGCAGTTATGGTAGATGTATGGTAAAATAAATTAGATAGGAGGGTTTATTATTTTCGACGGAATAAAATCGGTAAATCGCGTTATTGACTATATTGAAGAGCACATAACCGAGGAAATCAACTGTGAAACCCTTGCACAAATTACAGGCCTTTCGGTCTATGAATTCAGACGGATTTTTTCGTTTGTGGTGGGAATGCCTGTCGGAGAGTATATCAGAAAACGCCGCCTTTCGCTTGCGGCATTTGAAATTGTCCGCTCCGGGACGGGAGATATCTCAGCCATTGCGGAAAAATACGGTTATTCCAATCAATCGGCCTTTACAACGGCGTTTAAGGCAATGCACGGCGTATCCCCCATTTCACTCAAAAAAGGCGATGTGGCGGTTGAAGTGTTGTCTAAGCCTTCATTTGAACTTAGGAGAGCAGGGCTTGAAAAAGTACCGATAAAGGTAATAAGCACCGACGATATACATATTTTCGGTTTCTGCGGAATTTCCGATGAGAATGACTCTGACTGCTGTGAGGCCGTATGGTCAGGCTTTTACTCCGGCGGTGCTGACCGCGAGGTGCTGTCGGTATCCGAGGACGGCAAACTCTATGCTATTTATGACAATATGCCGGACGGCACTGTCAAATGCGTAATAGGCGCAAAAGCAAAACAGTCGGCTTGCAACGGTCTGACAGAGGTGATTTTGCCGAAAACCGAATGGGCGGTTTTTACTCTCGAGAGCACCGATGATGCTTATGTGGCTTTAATATACACAAAAATTTTATATGAATGGCTGCCGTCTGCCGGCCTTGAAAAAAGAACCGATATACCGACTACAGAGGTTTATCCCGCTGATATGGACAAAGACGGCTTTTCTTGGGAAATCAGAATACCTATAAAATAAATTAAAGGAGAAATTGATATGAGTAAAATTGTGTTAGTAACAGGTGCTTCGAGCGGATACGGCTTGGCAACAGCCAAAGCCTTTGCCGACAAGGGCTATACAGTGGTAATAGCCGCGAGAAACAAAGAAAAACTCGATGCCGCAAAGGCCCAAACAGGCGCGGATGCAGCATTTGTGATGGATGTTACAAAGCCCGAGGATTGGAACGCAGTCAAAAAGTTTATTACAGAAAAATACGGTCGGCTTGACATTCTCGTCAATAACGCAGGCGGCGGTGTGGCAATTAAGGAAGTCAGCGAACTGTCGGTAGAGGAAATTGACAGTACAATAAAACTTAACTTAAACAGCGTTATTTACGGCTGCCGCGAATTTGCAGATATGATGAAGCAGCAACAAACCGGCACAATGATAAATATATCCTCGGTTTGTGCCAGAGAGTGTTGGCCGACATGGTCGGTATATGCGGCCGCCAAAGCCGGTGTGCTCAACTTTTCAAAGGGCATGTATCTTGAAATGCAGCCTCACAATGTTAGAGTTACCTGCGTTATTCCTTCCTCGGCAAGCACAGGTTTCCAAAGTTCATGCGGAATAGGTGAAACCACCGATAAACTCCTGCCTGAGGATATTGCGCAAACTGTTCTTTACATTGCCGAACTGCCCCAAAGAGCCGTTGTCGAGGATGTTACCGTTTGGGGTATTGACAAGCAGGTCAATCCGCTTTAAGGAGTAAAATATGAGCAGTTTATTTATCGAGGCCGAAAGTTTCCAAAACTTAGGCGGCTGGGTGGTTGACCAGCAGTCTATGGAAACGATGGGTTCTTCATATGTGATGGCTCACGGTATGGGTGTGCCCGTTGCTGATGCGACAACCGTAATTAAACTGCCAAGTATCGGTAAATGGCATGCTTGGGTAAGGACGCGCGACTGGACTGCCGTATGGAAAAGAGGCTCGGCCGCGGGGATATTTCGCCTGAAACTCGGGGATGCAAACTTTCCGAATATTCTCGGAAACAACGGCGAAAACTGGGACTGGCAGTATGCCGGCTGTGTAGAGACCGAATCGACAGAACAAAAACTCTCGCTATGCGATTTGACAGGTTTTAACGGCAGATGCGATGCGGTTTATCTATCAACCGATATAAACGACGCCCCCTGCAATACTGAGCAATTTCGCCAAAAGGCATCGGGCGTTTCTGTCGAAGAAGTCGATACTTTTTATGATTTAATAGTTTGCGGCGGAGGAATAGCCGGCGTATGTATGGCACTCACCGCCGTTTACGAGGGACTTAACACGGCGCTTATTCAGGACAGACCGGTACTCGGCGGCTGTAACAGTTCCGAAATTAAGGTAGGACTCGGAGGATTTATCCGTTCCGAGCCTTATCCCGCGCTCGGAAATGTGCTTCAAGAAATATCGCCGGTATTCGGTTCGCCCGGTTCTTTTGACAAAAGCGTCTATGAAGATGACCGCAAACTCAATGCCTTTCGTACGGCTGAAAGATGGGCGGGCGGAAAATACGGAGTTTTTCTCAACGAGCATGTTGTCTCCATCGAGAAAGACAATGATTTGATAACTTCGGTTACTACCAAAAATATTTATACGGGCAAAATGAAACGGTATAAGGGCCGACTGTTTGCCGATTGCACCGGCGACGCGACTCTTTCGCGCTTAGGCGGTGCCGAGGTCATGTACGGCAGAGAAGCAAAGGCTGAATACAATGAACAGATGGCTCCCGATAAAGCCGATAACATGGTTATGGGTATGACCATAACCTGGAACACCTCTCTGTGCGACGGCGACTCGTCTTTCCCTGACATAGATTGGGGAGTTGAATTTAATGAGGAAAACTCCTACAAGGTGTTGGAAGGCGATTGGGAGTGGGAGGTTGGCCAGTTCCGCGATATGGCTCTGGAGGCGGAATATATCCGGGATTACTCGCTAATGACAATATTCTGCAACTGGTCATTTATAAAAAATCACTCGGTTGAAAAAGAAAAGTTTAAAGACCGCAAACTCAACTGGGTGTCGCCTTTGGGCGGAAAGCGCGAAAGTTACCGCGTAAAGGGCGAGCACATTTTAACGGAAAATGATATTGAAAAGCATATCCCCTATCCCGATGCAACTGCGTCGCTTACATGGGATATAGATATTCATTATCCCGATCCCAAAAACCGCGCGATGTTTGACGAGCCTTTCCGCTCTTGCGCAATACACAGGGGCATAAAAGAGCACTATCCTGTTCCGTACAGATGTCTTTACTCTAAGGATATTAAAAATCTTTTCTTGGGCGGCAGATTGGTAAGCACCACCCACATCGCGTTCGCCTGTGTAAGGGTAATGAGAACTCTCGGTGTGTTGGGCGAGGTTTGCGGATTGGCGGCAGGAATATGCAAGCGGGAAAACTGCTTGCCTGCGGATATTTACACAACCTATTTTGATAAACTTCAAGGACTTATGCAAAGAGGGGTTGTAATCAAGCCCTATCACGCATATAGCCCCGGAACCGGAGAGCATTTTGCATTTCCGGGATGTAATCAATTTTTTACCGACCCTCAGAGAGTGGCACTGCCGCTCGATGACAAGGAAATGATGAAGCGGATAAACAATATCGGCGTGGAGTATTACACATACGAGCGCTTTAAGGGGATTGAAAACCGCTCTGAACTGACCGACGAGGAAAAGGAGATATGCAAGCGGTTTTATGAACTCGTAGACCGAAAGAAACTGAAAGATATATTGTGAGCAGTATGTTTCAGCGGCATTTCGGAGAATTTACCGTGAAAACTGATAAAAAAACGCCGGAAACCCTTGGTTTAACTGGGTTTCCGGCGGAGTTTTTGGCGTTCCCGAGAGGATTCGAACCTCCGGCCTGTCGCTTAGGAGTTGTGGCGCGCCTGTTTTGCGGCGTTATGCATAATATTACGAAGTCCGAAAAATCCCTATATTACGGCGTTTTTCAAGGAGACGCTTTTCGCACAGTATCACGCAATATTGCTGATTTCGGGTAGCTTTGAAAACTCAAATTAGCAAGCCATTAGCAAAATAGACCTTATACAGTCTGCGTTAGAGGACCATCGTTCGTATTGAAATTAGCAAGCACGACGAGCATCTAGGTAATAGATGCTCGTCCTTATATAATCTGCGTTGAAATGACCAACCAAATTTGATATTATTATTACAAATTTAATTAGTTTATAAGCTGCTTCCTGGGGAGGTACTAGGCATGCGTCAATATTCAATTAATATTTCCGGCAGAGTAAAGAACTTCCCTTTGCCAAAAAATAAGCCTTTAATTCCAATGTTTGAAGCCATCGTTAATTCCTTACATGCAATAGAAGAAAGAAAACGGGAAGATCCATCCTTTCAGAGCGGGAAAATATCAATTGCATTATTGAGGGACGAGCAGCAGTCATTTATAGGGGAATTGCCTACAATAGAAGGCTTTACTATTTCAGACAATGGCATTGGCTTTAACGATAGAAACATGGAGTCATTTTCCGAATCGGATTCTGCTTATAAATCAAACATCGGTGGGAAAGGCGTTGGTAGGTTTTCCTGGCTTAAGACATTTCCAAATGTACACATAACAAGCATTTACAAAGAAAACGGTTTCCACCTTAAGCGGGAATTTGATTTCTCTCTTAGTAATAAAGAAATAGATGATTCATTAATAGAATACGCAGAATACGAAGATAACTGTACAACTATAACATTTAACAGATACCGTAATGAGTATATTCAATATATCCCTAAGCAAGCCGAGACAATAGCTATGCGAATTATTCAGCATTGTCTAGTATATTTCATTGATCAAGGGTGTCCGGAGATAATAATCACTGATGGAAATGATGTAATTTCGCTTAATACACTTTTCAAAGAAAAGTTCAAAACAGAAAGCAATACAGATACCTTTTTAATTGAAAATGTCGAGTTTTCGTTATTGAATTGTAAGATTGAAGAGCGTGCGTTCAAGGGTAATAGATTATATCTGTGTGCTAACAACAGATTGGTAGATAGCAAGGAATTAGAAAAATCCATTGTTGATTTAGATAAACAGATTTTTGAAAGAAATGGTTTTTGGTATATTGGTGTATTGACAAGTAAGTATTTAGACGAAAATGTTGACATGAACAGGTTGTCATTTAGCATCCCCGAAAATGGCGTTTCTTTAGTAAATGCGATTTCTATGGAGCAGATAGTTAAGGAATCTTGTTTTCACATATCAAAGTATTTGAAATAGTATTTGGATACTATTGCATGTGCAAAGAAAGAACGGATTGTTTCTTATGCGACATCAGATGCTCCCGAGTATAGGCATTTATTAAAGTATATGCCGAATGAAATCGCAAATATTAAGCCGGATTTGACAGATGATAAGCTAGATGATGAATTACATGCAATAAAAAGGAAATTTGAAAAATCAATTAGGATTGAGCAGAATAAATTATTAGAAAAGATGAAAAACGATATGATGTCATCTTCGGACTATGACACCGTTTTTAAGGAACAAATTCGCAAGATTAGCGATTTGAATAGTGCGGCTTTAGCCGAGTATGTTGCTCATAGACGTGCAATCATCGACTTGTTTGAACATGGGCTGTTTGCTAAAGAAGATGGGAAATTCAATAAGGAAAAGTATATGCATGAATTAATTTATCCGATGCGTACTTCTTCTGAAGCTATAGAGTATGAGAGCCATAACCTTTGGTTAATTGATGAGAAGCTTTCATATTGCTCCTATATTTCGTCTGATATTCCGTATGATAATAATCCGAAAGAAGAACGTTCCGATATTCTAATATTAGATCGTCCTGTTGCTGTATCTGATGACTCGAATGATGGATCAGAATTTGATACGATCATAATATTTGAGCTTAAACGACCAATGCGTGATGACTACACCGATAGCGAAAATCCGATAACACAATTATATGACTATGTTATCAAAATAAGAGAAGGAAGGGCGAAAGACAAGTATCACCGTCCAATAAGGGCTGGGGCAAATACTAAGTTCTATTTATATGCCATTTGTGATGTGACTGATAAGTTGCAACGGCTTATTTTCCAACATGGCTTCACCCCAACGCCAGATAAGATGGGTTACTTTAGGTTTAACGATAGTCTGAATTCGTATATGGAGATATTGTCATATAACAAAATCTTAAATGATGCGAAAAAACGCAATCGCATTTTATTCCAGAAATTGGGTATATGAGTATTGCCTGCATCTTACACCGCTTATTCATCTGAGTAAGCGGTGCTTTTTTTTCAAAAATTATCGTAAAGGAGGACAACCACATGACCAAAGTAATCGCCCT
>JAQXHB010000070.1 GCA_029007015.1 Bacillota bacterium
AACAATATTCCGATATTGGGTACGTCGGCAAAGAGCATAGATATCGCCGAGGACAGAGAGCAGTTTGACAGACTGCTTGAAAAGTATGATATTTCACGTCCTAAGGGCAAAGGTGTAACCTCGCTTGAAGAAGCGCTTAAAACTGCCGATGAACTGGGTTATCCCGTACTGCTGCGTCCGTCGTATGTAATCGGCGGCCAGAATATGAAAATTGTCCACGATGCCTCTGAGGTTGAGACATACATGAATCGAATCTTGGCGCAGGGCATTGATAACCCTGTTCTGGTCGACAAATATATGATGGGTATTGAACTGGATGTTGATGTCATTTCAGACGGCAAGGATATACTCATACCGGGCATAATGGAACACATTGAGCGCGCCGGTGTTCACAGCGGCGACTCAATTGCCGTTTATCCGCCATACAACATAAACGATATGATGACCGAGCGCATCGTCGACTGTTCGCGCAAGTTGGCTCTGTCGATGGCTACCAAGGGACTGGTTAACATCCAGTATCTCATTTGGCAAAATGAGTTGTATGTCATCGAGGTTAATCCCCGCGCGTCGCGCACGGTGCCGTATATCAGCAAGGTAACCGGCGTGCCTATGGTAGATGTCGCATCCAGAGTAATGCTTGGCCAACCGCTTGCATCGCTCGGCTACGGCACTGGACTGTATAAGACACCGCCGTACTTTACTGTTAAGGTACCTGTATTCTCGTTTGAAAAACTGACCGATGTTAACTCTTACTTGGGGCCGGAGATGAAATCAACCGGTGAAGTTCTGGGTATCGGCAAAACGCTTGAGGAGGCACTGTTCAAGGGGCTTACATCATCAGGACTGGTCGTCGGCAATACTTCAGGCGACCGCCACGGTGTGTTTATCAGGGTTGACACTCACGATTTAACCGAGATAGTCGGTCTGGCCAAAAAACTGGACGACCTCAAGTTCAGCATTTTTGCCACCGATGAAACTGCCGATGCCATCTCGGCGCTCGGCATTGATGTTGAGCGCGTTGAGGGAATAAAAGAGAGCGAGCACGCATTTGAACTGCTTGAGAGCGGCAAGATAGACTATATTGTCTATACCGGAGCGCTCATGGATTCAACGGTAGATGACTACATCGCTTTGCACAGACGGGCACTGCAGTTGTCCATTCCGTGCTTTACATCGCTTGACACAGCCAATGCTCTGGCCGACACCATCGCCGGACGGTACAGCCAGATTAACACCGAACTGGTTGATATGAATGATTTGCGCACCGAGCGTCAACTGCTTTCATTCTCAAAGATGCAGGCCACGGGAGATGACTATATCTTTATCAACAACTTTGACGGCAGTATCACATGCCCCGAGTCGCTGTGTATAACTCTATGCGGCCGCCACACCGGTATCGGCGGATACGGTATTGTGCTTATCGAGGACAGTGATGTCGCTGACGCAAAGATGCGCATATTCAACCGCGACGGCTCGGTCGGCATGATGGCGGGCAACAGCATACGCTGTGTTGCAAAGTACCTCTATGACAACAATATCGTTAAAAAGAGTGATATCACTGTTGAAACCGATGTCGGTATAAAACATCTGCATCTGTATACCGCGGCGGGCGAGGTCAGCACAGTAACAGTCGATATGGGCGCCGTTGAATTTAAGCCTGAACGGATACCGGTTGCAATTGAATCAGAACGCATTGTAAACTATCCGGTCAACATCAACGGCGATGATTACAATATCACCTGTCTGTCGGTCGGTAACCCGCACTGTGTTGTCTTTGTCGACCGCGTCGACGCAGTTGATATTGCCAGTGTAGGGCCCAAGTTCGAGCATGCAGATATATTCCCACAGCGCATCAACACCGAGTTTATCCGTGTTGTCAACAAGAACACCATCAAAATGCGCGTCTGGGAGCGCGGAAACGGTGAGACCCGCGCTTGCGGCACCGGCGCGTGCGCGGCAGTCATTGCGGCTACCGAAAACGGCCTGTGCAATAAGGGCGAGCCGGTAACGGTCAAGACGCGCGGCGGCGACCTCATTGTTGAGTACAATGATGACGGCGTCAAACTGACCGGCAATGCGATGCTGGTCTATAACGGCACTGTCAAGTATTAAGCCGCAAATTCAGTGAATAGGGTAGGGCAGTCTTTGCTGTGTGCAGAGACTGCCCTAACTTTTTTAACAAGTCACAAAACACCGCCTCGCATATTGCACAAAGGCAACTGATAATTTATGAGTGACGCGGAGATAAATAGTTGACATAAATACAGTTACATACAATATTTTGTGTTTACATAAAACAGTTTACATAATATTATGCAAATTTACATAATTATATTAACATAATATTAAGCAATATGTATAAACTTTAAAAATAGGCACTTTTTCTATTGAAATTTCGGTTGAAATATATTATAGTAATATTACGCGATTTTTGTCTATTTTGTTTTTATGTGAACCAATGTTTGAACAGAGTAACATAATTACATAGGCTTGTTCATATTATTTATTACTTTAATTTTGAGGTGATAAATAATGAATAAGCGATTTCGCGGATACACTGTGCGAGCAAATGACAACCATTTTCGCTTGATACTATTGCTTTGTTTTTTGTATGCTGTCGGCGTGCTTTTCGGTTCAGTTGCGGCACGCCGCGACAGCGACTTGCTGAATTTGTATTTCAACTCAGCCTTCGGCGCCAGAGAGAAGGCCGGTCTTACCGGGTGTATTCTGTCGTCGATATCCTGTAATTTGCCGGTTGTTGCGCTTTGCTTTATTGGGTCGATTACTGTGTTTGGCTTTGTTGTTTCGGTTGCCTCGGTCGCTGTTAAGGGCACATTATGCGGATATATTACTGCTGTGATGTATTCGTCCGGCCTGTTCGGGTTTTATTTCTCGGCAGTGCTTTTGCCGCTGTTGCTGTCGTCACTGCTGCTTATCGTGTTCAGCGTGTCTGTTACCAACTCATCGCTCCGGTTGACCCGTCTGTCGGTCGGCAAGGGTCGTGCTGAATATGATCTGCCGTCGGTCATGCGCATCTTTCTGGCGGTTGCGCTTCTGAGCGTTATATGCTGTGTTATTGACGGCCTATTTTCATGGATGTTTTACTTAATATTTTAAAGTAGAGGGTAATTTACAATGCAGGACTTACATCAACAATTTGAAACATATTTGGTTGATACAAAGGGCGTTTCAGACAACACCCTTGAGTCCTACATGCGCGATATCAGGCAGTATGACAGTTATCTTAAGACTATCGGCATTGACAGTCCGGTCGATGCTACTGCCGAAACTTTTACCAAGTACATCGATACACTTGGCCGCGCCGGCCGTTCCAACGCCACCATGACTCGCGTTGTGGCTTCTGTCCGTTGCTATTACATATTTCTCAATACCATCGGTGTTGCCGGCGGCAATCCGGTCAACGGCGTCAAACTTGAGAGAACAGAGAAAAAATTGCCCGAGATTATGACCGGCAAAGAGGTTGATTTGCTGCTTTCTCAGGCCGTCAGCACCGACCCCAAGGGCTGCCGTGACAAGGCTATGCTGGAACTGCTTTATGCCACCGGAATACGCGTATCAGAACTGATTGGGCTTAATATTGACGATGTCAACCTTGACATAGGCATCCTACACTGCACCGGCAGTAAAAATGAGCGTGTTATACCTATATACCCGCAGGCCGTCGCGGCGATACATGATTATGTCAACCGTGTGCGCAGTATTACCGTGCTCGACCGCAATGAGCAGGCGCTGTTTGTCAATATGAACGGCTCGCGTCTGACCCGTCAGGGCTTTTGGAAGATAATTAAGCAGTATGCCAAGCAGGCAGGCATCAAGAAAGATATAACGCCGCACACACTGCGCCACTCATTTGCGGCACATCTGCTTGAAAACGGCGCCCAGTTGAAGGATATCCAGGAAATGCTCGGTCATTCCGATATTTCATCGACACAGGTGTATGCGCACATAATGAAGGACAAGTACTCTAATGTATATAATAAGTTTCATCCCAGGGCTCGCGCCAAATGAGTTTTTTACATTAGTGGCCGGCCTTTAGGAGGAATCAGTCTTGGCTAATTTTATGAGCAAACTTTTTAATTATGAGAAAGAGGGACCGGGCGTCTCAAAGGAAAAAACAGACAGCGCGTTTGTTCGCTTTTTCAAAGTTTATAAGGATAAATTTTGGAAACTGATGTTAATCAGCGTCATTTACACGGTCTGCTTGCTTATAGTTGGGGCAATATGCCTTTTGCCGTACAATCATTTCTTTGCAAACAAAAATCCGTTTGCGAAACACTTAGAGGATAAAAATGTCAACAGCAGTATTGTCAAACTGGCTGAGCGTTATGTATACTATGAGAATTTCAGCGACGAGCAACTCAATGCTGCTGCGGTATATGTTGACTCGATTTGCAACACGCTTGATTCTATTGATGAAACAATCGTGACCGACGGTTTTGACCGTCTGGATATCAAGAGTTTAACGGCAGAGCAATTAAACGCACTGACAGAGGATTTTGACGGCCTTTTTAGTTCACTCAATCTGCGTATTGTTGAGCAGGAGGGGGACGGTTCTGTTCAGTATTATAATGTTATTGACAAGAATGACTATGTCACGCTGACCTATCATTTTACCGAAAATCAGATACACCTGACCGAGAGTGTGCCGCGGCTTTACGACATGAACCGGCTGGTTAAGATACTCATCTGCTTGATTCCGCTCATTCTGCTCGGCCCGATTCATGCAGGCATAACGCGAGTTACGCGTGACTTTGTGCGCGGCGAACCGGTATTTTTGATGTCGGATATGTGGGACGCCATCAAGAAAAACTGGTGGCAGTCGTTTGTCATTTCGATTGTGCAGTATGTGGGCGCGTTCCTTTTATCAATCGGGTGGTTCTATTACAATAATCTCGCCGTCAACAGTATCATGTCAACCATCGGCGTGGCCGCAGTCTTACTTGCGATAATCATATTTGTTTCAATGCAGTTTTATATCATGCTCATGCAGGTGACCCTTGATTTAAAACTGGGCAAGATATTCAAAAATGCCGCATTGTTCTCGGTCATTTCGCTGTTCAAAAATTTGATGATAATCGCCATAGTTGCCTTGTTGCTGGCCGCAACATTCATGCTGTATATTTTCGGACTTACATGGTCGATTATAATTCCTTTCCTGGTTATTGCGTGGGTGTTTGTGCTGTTTGGCTTTATATTCTACCTGATAAGCGCGGTGTCGTATCCGTCCATTCAGCAATATGTCATTGACCCGTATTACAACGAGAATCAGGCTGAAACATCGAGCGGTATTATTGCGGCCGATGTCAACAGCGAGTCTGAGAGCCGTTTGGAAGGGGAGAAGGACGACGAGTCTAAATCGGAATATGTCTACCACAACGGCAGAATGGTACATCGCTCGGTTTTTGAAAAAGAAAATCTGTTTAATGATGACAAATCATAATAATGAGCACTCCGGAGTAGGTATCTTCGGGGTGCTCATTTAGATGCAGAAGATATTAAATTGTTAATTTATTAACAAATATTTATTATAACACATTCATTATATGATAATATCATAAATGTGACGAAATACTGCCGCTGGGCGATATAATAGAAGCCATACAATCAAAATAACGGTGCTGATAATCGGTTGAAATTAAATGAAAACGGTTTCAAGACACATTTACCGATGTGCTGATGTTGGCATCGAACAGAAATTTTTAAATCAAACAAATCTATTGCCAGATAAAATCTATTGGATGACACGGCTCGCTATAAACCGACAGAATCTGTAATGTGAATGAAATT